>JBEPXK010000034.1:0-14563 GCA_041641915.1 Planctomycetota bacterium | reverse complement strand
CAGCGCGACCGCGCCCTGGCCGAACGCGACGCCGAGATCGCGGTACTCGCTGCGCGGATCGCGCGCGAGCAGTACGAGATCGACCGCCGCGGCACCACCTTCCCCGAGGTGATCGAGCAGAACATCGCCTTCCTGCGCGAGGAGCGCGCGGTGCTCGAGGCGGGTCAGGACCGACGGCGCGCGGCGATCGACGCCGAGATCGCGGAGCTGGAACAGAAGCTGGCCGCCGCGCGCGCCGACCCGCCGCACATCGGCGTCAGCCCGGTGGCGGGGATGGTTGAACTCGCTCGGCGTCGCTGGGGCAACCACTTCCACGTCGGCGACGACGTCGGCGAGGAGGATGTGCTGATGGAGGTGTTCCCGACCACCCGGATGGAGGTCCGTTTCGCGCTGAATGAGACGCGTGTCGACCGGGTGGCGGCAGGCATGCCGGTGCGCCTGGCGGTGCCGGCGCTCGGGCGCGAGGACCTGCGTGGGCGTATCGACCGCATCTCGGGTATCGGCGAGGATACCGGTGAGGCCGACCATCGCGACGCCACCGGCGTACGCGCCTTCGAAGGCCGCGTCGAGCTGGCGCAGACGCTGCCCGGCTTCCGCCCGGGGATGAGCGTGGTCCTGAGCGTGGAGACCGATCGGCGTGAAGCAGTGCTGTGGCTGCCGCGATCTGCGCTGCGCGATCTGCGCCGCGAACCCGATGCGCAGCGGTGGACGGCCACGGTGCTGTGCCCGGGTCCGGACGGCCCGCGGCCGGTGCGGGTGCGCGGCGAGCTGTTCGACGCCACCCGGTTCATCGTGACCGATGGTCTGGAGGCCGGCGACACGGTGCTGCTCGCAGAACGGGCGGCGGCATGAACGCGACACCCCTGATCGTCTGCAGCGGCCTGCGCCGCACCTATCGCATGGGCCAGCACGAGGTCGTCGCGCTCGACGGGATCGACCTGCGGATCGACGCGGGCGAGTTCGTCGCCATCGTCGGCCCCTCGGGCAGCGGCAAGTCGACGCTGATGTATCTGCTCGGCTGTCTCGACAGCCCCAGCGGTGGCTCCTACCGCCTGCGCGCAGAGGAGGTGGCTCACCTCGACGACGCCGCGCTCAGCCGCTTACGCAACCGCGAGATCGGCTACGTGTTCCAGCAGTTCTTCCTGTTGCCGGATCTCGACGTGGTCGAGAACGTGGCGCTCGGCCAGGCCTACGGTGGCGCCCCGCGCGCCCAGCGCCGCCCGGTGGCGATCGACCTGTTGACCACCGTCGGTCTCGGCGAACGCCTCGGCCATCGGCCGCAGGAGCTCTCCGGCGGGCAGATGCAGCGGGTGGCCATCGCGCGTTCGTTGGCGATGGATCCGCACCTGATCCTGGCCGATGAGCCCACGGGCAATCTCGATACTGTCACCAGCGCCGAGATCATGGCCCTGCTGCGGCGCCTGCACGCCGGTGGCAAGACGGTGGTACTGGTCACCCACGATCGCGAGGTCGCGCGTCAGGCCGACCGGGTGATCACCCTGGTCGACGGCGCCATCCGCTCCGACGAGCGCAACGAGCGTGCCCAGGCCGACGGTCCTGCCTTGGCCCAGCAGATCACCCGCATCGCCCGGAGCGGACGGCTCGGCTTCATCGACCTGCTGCGCATGGCCCTGCGCGAAGGGGTGCTGGCGCACAAGTTGCGCAGTCTGCTGACCATGCTGGGGATCATCTTCGGTATCGCCGCAGTGATCGCGATGACCGCGATCACCGAAGGCGGCAAGCGCCAGCAGATCGAGGCGCTGCGCCAGATCGGGATGAACACCGTGCGCATCCGCGCCGACGAACTCGCTGGGGCGCAGCTGATGCGCGCGCGCCGACTCAACCCGACCGGGTTGAGCCCGGAAGACCTCGAAGCCATCGCCACGGACGTGGAGGGGGTGGAGGCGGCCACCGGGTGGAAGCGGGCACCGGCCGAGATCCGCCACGGCGACCGCTCGATCGAACGCGCGCCCGTGTTGGGGGTGATCGGCGCCTTCCAGACGGTGACCGACTACCACGTTGCGCAGGGGCGCTTCATCGATGCCGGCGATCAGGAGCGTTTCGCGCGGGTTTGCGTTCTCGGTCCGGCGGTGGCCGACGCGTTGGAGCTGGGCCCGGATCCGATCGGCGCGGTGGTGGTGGTCGGCCAGGAGCCGTTCATCGTGGTCGGGGTCATGCAGCGCAAGGCCTTCGGCAGCGCGGCGATCGCCGATATCGCGATCGCCGACCGCACCCGGCAGGTCTTCGTGCCCTACGCGACCATGCGACGACACTTCCCGCGCGCGCAGACCGCCTCGCAGCTCGACGCGGCCGACTTCGCCATGCGCTCGGAGGACATCCTGCTGCCGGCTTCCGCATTGATGGAGCACATGATCGGCGCGCTGCACCACGGTGCCGAGGACACCACCGTCTCGGTGCCGCTGGAGAAGCTCAAGCAGGCGCAGGAGACCAAGGAGGTGTTCAACGTGATCATCGTGGTCATCGCCGGCATCTCGCTGGTGGTCGGGGGGATCGGGATCATGAACATCATGCTGGCCACGGTCACCGAGCGTACGCACGAGATCGGTATCCGGCGGGCCATCGGCGCCTCGCGCGCGGCGATCATGGCCCAGTTCCTCGCCGAATCGGCGCTGATCGCCGCCTGCGGCGGCCTCATCGGCCTCGGCGGAGGCGTGCTCGGCGGGCACCTCGTGCGGATGCTCTTCGGCTTTCCCGTCGCCTTTTCGCCGGTGATCATGCTTGTCGCCGCCGGGGTCTCGATGGGCGTGGGGCTGGTCTTCGGCCTCTACCCGGCGTGGATGGCGGCCCAACGCGACCCGGTGGAGAGCCTGCGCGCCTGAGCGCACGCCGCGACCGGCCGACTCTGGTGTGGTAGCCCGCGGCGAGCACAATGAGACCGTTCCCGGGCGCGCGGCGCGCGACCTGTGGCACGACAGAGCACATGCAGCAGGAGATCCGCCATGGAAGACGATCCCGCCAAACGCCTCGACGACTACGTCGCCAAGCAGATCGACCCGCACATCCTTACGCTGCTGGCGTTGAAATATCGCACTTCCGAGATCTCTGTCCGGCGCATGGTCGAGGCCTACGTCAAGAACTACGACCCGCTCTACCTGACGATGAAGCACGAGCACGGCCAGATCGACATGGACGATACCACCTCGATCCGTGTCGGCATCGAAGCCCTGCTGCGCGATGCACGGGTGTTCGACCAGCAGCTGCGTCAGCTCTTCGGCGAGATCATCTGGGACTACCAGTTGATGCACCAGCTCAAGAAGGTCGAACGCATGGCTACTTCATGACGGGGCCCTCAAGCTGAGGCTTCCATCAGACCCGCCGGGCTTGAGACCGCCTCCACCGCTGGCATCCTCCGCGCCGGCGAAGGAGGTGGCATCGATGCCCACGACCAACAATGCATCGCGACCCGCAGCAAGCGGGCACACGCGCGAGGACCTGGTCCGGGCGATGGAGGCCGGGGCGGCGGGCTATGTCGGCGACCTCGGTGACTGGTGGGCGTTGCGGGCGGCCGACGCGCTGCACGCGCGCGAGTTCCGCCGCATCGTGCGCTGGCTGGTCAAGCAGCTGCCGCAACCGCCGGCCCGGATCCTCGACTACGCCTGCGGCACCGGCCACCTCATGCATCACCTCCGCCGCGCCTTTCCCGCGGCCCACCTGATCGGCTACGACGGCGCGGAGCCGTTGCTCGCGCTCGGGCGCGAGGCCTTCGCCGATGACGCCCGCGTCGAGCTGCAGCAGAAATGGCTGCCTGACCTGGACGACCCCTGCAAACCGGTCGATCTGAGCATCGTCTGCTTTCCGCATCTGCTGATGAGCAATGATCGCAGCGGGCTGCGCGACTACCGGCGCGAGCACCGCGAAGAGGCCACCGCCAGCAGACGGCTATGGGAGGAGATGATCGAGGCCGAGCACTGGGATCCGGAGGAAGACGACCGCGCCTTCCGCGTCGGCCAGACCCTGTTCGAACGCATGTGCGCCCGCCACTGCCATCGCGTCACCCGCCCCGGCGGTTACTGCCTGCGCGTGGGATACGCCTACAGCGGGCTCGAAGAGATCGACCCGATCTACCTCGCCTACAGCCGGTTCAGCGAAGGCTGGGACCACCTCTGCTGCGGCGTGGTTGTCGACGAGCTGTTCCGCCTCGTCGCCAGCCGCTACGTCGAATCAGCAGTGATCGACGATGTCCACGCCCAGACCGGCGACGAGGAGGAGGGGGGCGGGTATACCCTCTGTTTGTTGCAGCGGGGTTGATGCTTTTGGCTCCTCGACGTTTCGTGTGGGCAACGCGAGCAGCGAGCAGCGAGCAGCGAGCAGCGAGTAGCGAGTAGCGAGTAGCGAGTAGCGGGACTATGTCCCGCCAGCGAGTCGAGCGATGAGCCGACTCAGCGACCGGCCCATGTGGTCACACCTGTCGCCAACCAGCGCCAGGCGCGCATCGTCGATGTAGCCGAGCGCCCCGAGCATCTCATACCAGCTACTGAGTTCTGCCACGCTGCCGCGGGCGATGCTCAAGAAGTGGCGGAAATCCCTGTCGGTCCTGCGTCCTGCCCCTTCGGCGATGTTAGCGGCGATGGAACGGGAACTGCGCTTGATCTGATCGCGGAGATCCGCTTCACCGCGCAAACGCTGCAGGTCTTCCTGGGCGAGCTTGATGATCTCGAGCGCTAGGGGCCAGATGCGGAACTGGTGATGACGAGCCATGGGGTCCTCCGTGTGGGGTTGGGGTGCACCCCTGCGGGCCCCGACCCCACACGGAGGGCCTCATGGCGGCGCTGACATGACCCACATGGAATGACGAAGAGCCTGTTCGGCCCCTCGACGTTTCGCGAGGGCCACGCGAGCAGCGAGCAGCGACCAGCGACCAGCGAGTAGCGAGCAGCGAATAGCGAGTATCATAAGAACGCAGGACGCTCTATTATCAGAGAAAAGTGCGTACAGCCGCTGCTCAACGGCGCTGGCGAGCCGCCGATTTGCTGGACATCGGTGGCAATTGACGGATTTCGTACCCGATTCAGGTCTCTGAGACCACAAAACGGGGCATGAGCACCCTTGGGGTCCACGTCCAGCCGATCATCAGTGCTGACTTGCGCAGCAACGGCGCGCCGTTGCTGCGGCTCTTGGCGTTACCCGAGCGCCGGATCGACGGCGGGCGGCGCGCGTCTGCGGCGGTCGCGATGGATCTTGGTTTTTTCGGCGATCCAGTTCACGCCGCGACGGGTGGCTCGGCTGACAAGCCTGGTGAGCGCGCCGACGGCCGGCCGCCCGGCGCCATCCCCCACCGGTCACCGATCCTGGTGTGGCGGTGTGGTCGCCAGGAGAGCCGTGTTCACCCCTCGCCGCCGGGCCCGGTGCGCAGTTCCAGGTCGTGATCGATGCTGCCGTCCAGGCCCTCGAAGTGGTGCCGGCCCTGGCCGTCGATCGCATCGGGTGCGCGCTCTTGGTCGCCGTCGAGGATGACTTCGACATCGAGGGCACCGGCGCTGTCGGCGGCGCCGAGGGCGATGGCACGCGCGGCGGGTGCGGCGATGGGGCGCAGGATGCCGGTCTTCAGTTCGCCCTCGCCGATGCCGTAGCCCGGGCTGATCACGAGGTCTGCGTCGATGGCGATGGCGATCTCGTCGGCCGCGTTGATGGCGACGATGAAATCCGGGTAGAGGTCGTAGGGGAGCGCCGGCGGCAGCGCATCGCGCAGGTCGATGCAGCCGGTCTGGTTGTGCAGGAATTGCGTGCGCGGCCCGTTGAGGTTGTGCGCATCGCCGACCAGCCGGCCGTCGGCACCGAGGTCCCAGGGCGAGAAGCGATCGTAGTGCGGGAAGCCCGGCATCGGCGTGCTGGTGCCGGCTTGCCAGAATTCCACCCGGCGGGTCTCGGTCTCACCACGTTGGGACACGTACAGCGCGACCAGGCCGTCGTCGTCGATGCAGCGGGCCCAGGCACCGGGCAGCTCGTGCGTGCCGGCCGTCAGGCCGTAGGCAGGCTCTGGCAGATGGATGAAGGAGGTGAAGTCGCCGCCGTCGTCCAGTTGGCCGCGGCCGACGATCTCACCTTGGGCGTTGATGGCGCTCGCGCGCCCGATGCGCACGCCGGGTACGGCGCGCATGGTGCCGTCCTCCCATACGAAGGGCTGCACGACGCCCTCGTCGTTGACCGCTTGCCCGACGACAGCGCCGCTGGCGTTGATTGCCTCCGGTATCACGTTGCCACCGAGATTGCCGAGGTCGACCATCTCGCCGGCGTCGACCAGGTTGTTGCCATTTGCATCGGTGAACAGGAAGCCGTGGAACGGCATATCGTGTCCGTGGCAGAAGCCGGTCACCTGCCCGGCATCGTTCATCGCCGCGGCGCGTCCGGTCGTGGTGCCGGGCAGGTGGCCGAGGAGCAGCAGCTCGCCGTCGTCCTGCTCGCCGTCGCCATCGAGGTCGGTATAGCGGAAGGGGGTGTCCGGTACATCGGGGTGCAGCGTCAGCTGATCGCCGACCATGCCGGCGACCTGGCCGCTCGCGTTGATCGCCACCGGCAGGCACATCGGGTGGTCGTCGTGGTCGATGATGGTCACAGCGTAGCCGCCGGGCAACACCTGCAGATCGACGGCGTGCGTCGCCTGCGCGGTATCGATGGCGTGGATGCCGGAGGGGTGGTGCGCGCCGGGGCCGTCGCGACGCTCGCACCACAACGAGAAGGTGGTCGGGCTGCCGACCACGTAGGCGAGGGCGTAATTCCCGTCGGTGTCGGTGGTGGTGCTGGCCGCCACCTCCTTGAGCCGCACCGTCGAGCCGACCACCGGCGCGGCGTCGGTGGCACGCGTCACCCGCCCGGTGATGTGGATGGTGGTGAATTCGAAGTCGATGTGCGTCGCGTCGCTCGCCGCCGCCGTGAGCACCAGCTCCTGCGGCGCCGCGGGGAACCAAGCGCCATGGTCGGCCGCCACCAGGTGCCGGCCGATCGGCACCGCGATCTGGTAGTCGCCTGCGCTGTCGGTGAGCGCGCTGCGGTCGTCGAGGCCGCCGCTGACGCGCACCCGTACTCCCGCCACCGGCGCGCCGTCGAGTCGTACCTGCCCGGCGATACTGCCGCTCTGCACCACGTCGAGCAGGAGCGTGCGCGTTGCGGCGTAGCTGTCGTCGCCCGCCAGAGCGAGGCTCAGCCCGGCCGGCGTGCCGTGCACGGTGCCGGCGTCGACGCGCACGCGGAAACGCGCCGTCGCGGTGGCACCGGGCGCGACGGTGCCGAAATCCTGTGTCGCGCTGCCGACGACGGTGCACGGGGCGGTGACGCCGGCCTTGAGCAGTCCGCGCGCCCCCGTGATCGCCACCGTGCCGGAATTGCGCAGCGTGACATCGAGCCACACCTCCTCGCCGGCGTTGAGTAGCGCGTCGTCGTTGTTGTCGCCATCCAGCGCTGGCGGGTCGTCGACGGCGAGCGCGTCGACGACGAGGATGCGCCCCTGCCGCGCCTGATCGAGGGCCGCCGCGAGGTCGAGCAGGCCGCCGCTCGCGGTGGTGTCCGCCAGGGCCGGGAGCGTCTCGACGCTGCCCAGGAGGGCGCTGGTGAGCGTCGCGATATCCAGATCCGGATTGACCGACAGCAGCAACGCGGCCGCGCCGGCGACGTGCGGCGAGGCCATCGAGGTGCCGTTGGCCGTGCGGTAGTGGTCGCTTTGCAGCGCCGGATCGGGCCCCGGCACGCAGCTGAGCACGCCGACGCCGGGCGCCGCGAGGTCGACCGAGGTGACGCCGAAATTGCTGAACGAGGCGAGCTGATCGTCGGCATCGATGGCGGCGACGCTGAGGATGTTGGCGGTTGCCAGACCGGCGGGCACGAAGGGCGTGACGTCGGTGTCGTCGGCATTGTTGCCCGCAGCGGCGACGAGCAACGTGCCCGCGGTCGCCGCGCGTTCGGCCGCCTCGTGCAGCAGTACCGCGTCGGGATCATCGAGGGGGATCGCCGCACCCCAGGAATTGTTGGTCAGGGCACAGCCGTTCTCGGTGGCGTAATCGAGGGCCGCGACGGCGTCGGAGAGCAGCCCCTGACCGTCGTTGTCGAAGACCTTGAGCGGCATCAGCCGCACCCGCCAGCTCACACCGGCGACGCCGGTGGCGTTGTCGCCGCGCGCGCCGATGGTGCCGGCGACGTGCGTGCCGTGATAGTGGTCGTCGGCCGGGTCGCTGTCGCCGTTGACGAAATCCCAACCGTTGACGTCGTCGATATATCCGTTGCCATCGTCGTCGGCGCCGTTGCCTGGCACCTCGCCGTGGTTGACGTGGATATTGCCGGCCAGGTCGCGATGGCCGCGATCGATGCCGGTGTCGATGACGCCGACCAACACCTGTCGCGACCCGGTGGCGAGGTCCCACGCTGCCGGCGCACCGATGCGGGCCATGCCCCATAATTCACTCCAGCGTGGATCGTCGGGTACGGTATCGGTGAGGCGCAGCACGCGTTCGCTGGCGACGCGCACGACCCCCGGCAGCGTCGCGAGCCGGGCCCGGGCACGTGGCACCGCGTCGAGGTCGCCGCTCGCCAGGCCGACCACCGCCAGCCGTGCCGGCGCCTGGTAGCGCAGCACGCGGTGGCCGAGCTCGTCGCAGCGGCGCCGCAGGGCTGGCAGCTGCGCCGCGTCGGCCACCTGTACCAGCACCCGGTCGGCGAGCATGCGCGTGACGCGACGCCTGCCGTCGTTACCGCGGGTCTCGACCACGCGCAGCATGCCGAGGCGGCCCGCGGTGGGGAGCAGGCGTGCCTGCGATCCGGCGGTGGCCGGGCGTTCCGGCGAGGCATCGCCCGTATGCCCCGGTGTCGCGGCTGGCACGCCCATCGCCACCGGGGCCGGAGCGGATGCTCCGCTGGTGGCCTCGGGCCGTGGCGCCGGTGTGGACGTGGCATCGGTGTTGCGCCCTCGTGATGCAGCCGGGGCGGAGGCGAAGGATGGTGCCGGTTGCGGGGATGGATCCGACAAGCCGGCGAGGGCGCACAGGACGAGGACCACAACGGCGAGCGCGGCGATGGCGGTGGTGGCGGCGAACAGACGGCGCATGGCGGTCTCCAGGGGCTACCTATAGACCGTCGTGCGGATGTCGATGCAGTGTGCGAATCGGCGCGGTTGTCGCCGGCGTATGATACGACGGTGCGCCGCCCGAGTGACATCACGCAGGCGGCGCACGCGCATGCCGCCTGCGATCAGCCCGTTCCCTCGATCGCCTCGAAAGTGACCGCGTGGTCGGTCGTCGGATCCAGGCCCTCGACATCGAGCGGGAGCGCCTGGGGCGTGCCGCCGTCGAGACGCGCTTCGATGGCGCGTGTCGGAACCACATCCGCGCGGATGCGGCGTCCGTCTGGCGCGCGGATGAGCAGGCTCGTCTGCGAGAGATCGTCGTCGGCCACGAAGCCGGTGCCGTCCTGCACCGCGAACACCAGCCTCTCGGTGCTCTCCGCGAGGCCATCAGCCAACACCTGGCAGGTCAGACGGACGTGCCGCGTATCCTGCGGCAGCGTAATCGGGTAGGTGCCGTCGACCGCGTCGATGATTTGGCCCTGCCCGTCGCGCAGGATCACGTCTGCCGCAGTGGCCTGGCCGAGCGACGAGACGTCCAGGGTGATGGCGAGATCTTCGTCGGGACGGAAGTCGCTGCTGACCAGCAGTCCGACCGTCTCGCCCTCGTCGGCCTCGCCGTCGAGGAAGGCGATGGCAAGCGCTGGGTCCTGGGTGTCCTCGGGTGCGAAATTGATGTCATCCAGCCATGCGGCATGCGCGTCGTCGTACGGACTGCCGCTCACCATCAGCAGGACCTTGCTCAGATCCTTTTCCCGATCGAAGCCGCGATTGCTGGCCACCGCGGTGCCGTCGAGTTCGATGTCGTAGCGTTGGGCGGCCCAGTCGAGCACGATGCGGATCTCGCTGCCCTGGGCGGCGATGCTGCCGATGGTGCTGCCGCCCAGCTTCAGACTGCCGCCGCGGGTCAGATACAGGTCCATCATGCGCGGTTGCGGCCCCTGCCAATGGGAGGAATAGTCCGGTCCACCGAGGCCGATGTGCAAGGCGGTGTCCCCGTCGCCCGATCGCGTGGCTTTCAGGCCGATGCGGAAGGAGATCTCCGTCCTGGAGCTGGTGGGGTCGAAGTCGCGATCGTGCGCGGCGAGGTCTCCGTAGTAGTTGAGCTGCAGGCCGTTGCCGCTGCGGAACTCGGCGCGATGGCCGCCGGCGCCATCCTCGGCCACCACGATGCCGGTCGGTTGCTGCGGTTCGAACGGGGTGGCCCAGGCCGGATAGTGCCCGCGCCACGACGACTGGCCATCGAGATTGCCGGAGACGTATCCTTCGATGGGCTCGAAGCCGACCCGGCGATCACCCATGAAGCCGGCCGGGCGTGCCACCATGGTGCTGTAGGCCGAACCAACGGCCCGCACACGGTAATACAGGTTGTTCTCTTCGTGGATGGGCATGTCGTCATCGACGAAGCTGGTCACGTTCGGCCCCACGCGGCCGATCACGGTAAAATCCTTGCCCTTGATCTGTTTGTCGCCGGTGGCCTGGACATGCCAGCTGCGTTCGATGAGGTAGCCGCTCTCGTTCTCGGCGCGGTCTTCCCAGCTCAGCACCCCGTAGCCGGGGCGCAGATCCAGGGTCAGCCGCCCCGGACTCTTGACCGGGATCACGGCGTCGCTGCACCCGACCGCGGTCCACCACTGCTCGTCGTCGGCGCCGCGTTCGCTGGCGCCGATGTCGGGCGCACCGACGGCTCCGGTGGTGATGCCCGATACCTCGGTGCCGGCATCGACCGCGCCGCTGGCGGAACGCAGGCTGAAGTCCCCGTTGCGCCAGTCGACGAAGTGCTCATCGGGGTCGACGTTCTTGAGGTTGGTCTGATAGACGAAGCCCGACACGCCGTCGCGGTGGCGATCGTCGACGTTGTGATTGGCGATATTATTGATAATGCGCGTGTTGACCATGCCGCCGCCGCTGTTCCAGCGGCCGCCGATTCCTCCGTCGAAGGTGACGAGGCTGTTGTTGATGCAGTCGCCGCCGAAGGAGCCGTTCAGATTGATGCCGTTGGTGGCGTAGAGCACGATGTTGTTGAGGATGCTGTACTGATCGCAGAAATCGAAGTAGATGCCCTGGACGTCGAAGCCCAGGCCGCCGCGGAACAGGTTGTGGCGGATGCGGATATCGCTCTCCGCCCAGCCGCTGCCGACGAAATGTGTGCCGCCGGTGTCGTGTCCCATGATGGCGAAGGCATCGACGAAGTTGTGATGGAAGTCGACCTGGCATTCGTCGGAGTCGACGCCCGTCCAGCCGCTGCGCACGATGGTGGTGTGGTCGACCTCCATCTCCCAGGCGCTCTTGGTGGGCATGCAGACACCGCCGCCACGCGCGAGCACATACTGCGTGTCGCTGATGAAACAGTTGCTGACCCGGCTGCCACGGCCGCGCAGCATGACGCCGTTGCCGGCGCTGTACATGATGCTGCTGTTGCGGATGCGGTGATGACTGCCCGAGAGCAGGATGCCGCTGATGTCGTACCACTGCGATTGATACCAACCGGTCGTGCCGTTGAAGTGGGAGACGTAGCGCGCGTCGATCCCGTCGATGACGATGTGTTCGGCCTCGGCGATGGTCCCGCGTGCGCGACCGCCGTTGTTGGCCGCATGCCCGTACACGTCGCCGTCCCCCAGTTCGGCATCGGTGCTGATGGTCGCGGCGAAGATATCCAGGTTCTCGATGCTGATGTGCGAGCGGCGATCGAGATCGAAGGCCAGGTCGCGCCGGCGCATGCTCACCTCGTGCGCGTTGGGATCGGCATCGCCCGGCAGCCAGACATAGAGCCGGTTGGTGTTTGGATCGAGGTACCATTCGCCGGGCGCATCGAGGGCCGCCTGGCAGTTGAACAGATAGAAGCGCGTCGAGTGGTCGTGCAGGTGGAAGAAGGAACCGGTCTCGGTGTAGATGGTGGCGCGGACCCGTCCGCCGTTGGCGGTCCTGGTGAAGTCGAGCACCGGCCCGATGAACCCGAACTGCCAGGACTGGTTCTCGGAGGGTGCGATCCAGATCGTGGCGTCATCCCAGTAGCCGCTGTCTTCGGTCAATTGGCTGCTGGTGAAGGTGATCTCTGACGCTCTGCCGCTCGGCCAGCCATCGTATTCATCGGCATCGACCTTGTCGGAATGGCTTTCGAAGTAGAACCAGCCGCCCGGCCCCGGCTGCATGCGGTCGCCATTGGGGACCGACGGATGGCGGGCGAGGTCGAGCATGGCGCCGTCGACGAAGCACTGGTCGTGGTAGCCGAGGTCGCTGTCGTACGCGCCGTCGAGGGCGATGGACCAGATGGCGCTGTTGCCCTCCTGTCGCCAGGACGCGCCCGAAGCAGCGATAGCGGCAACCGGATCGGCGCCGCTGACGACCACCGTCTCACCGGTGGCGCCGCGGAATACGATGCGCTGATCCTCGCCGGTCCCGCTGTTGGCCGGGCGCACCGTCTCGTGATAGACGCCGCCGTGGATGGTCACCGTGTCGCCGGCCGCGGCGCGGCTCGCGGCTGCTCCGATGGTCTGCAGCGCCGAGTCCCTGCGGCTGGGGTCGGTGCTGGTGTCGTCGCCGTCTGGGGCGACGTGGATTTCGGCGCCGTAGCTGGCGACGAGGCAGAGCGAGCAGAGCGCGATACCGCGTCCCAGTGATCGAATCGGTGTCATGGTACCTCCCGGCGTATGGACAGACGTGATTCGGGAGGTCCTTGGCAGCGAGGAGTGGTCGGTTACCCGTTCCGTCGCGGGAGGGGTGTCCGGCGTGTGAGACGCGCGAGGCAGGTCGGCGGGCGACGTCAGCGAGCCTGGATGGCGATCCAGGCGTATTCGATGTCGAGCGGTTCGCTGGCGTCCTCGTCGCGGCTGTGCAGCAGCAGCTGGATGATGGGGGTCCAGCTGTCGAATGGCCAGGTCTTCTGCTCTCGGGCGACCACGCGGTCGTCGATCAGGGTCACGATGCGGCCATCACGGTGCAGCACGCAGCGCACCGTATGCCAGGCGTCATCGGCCAGATCCACGTCCGGCTGCCAGTAGAGCGGCACGTAGCGATCGGCCTTGATCGGGGCCTCCTGGCACATCAGCGTCAACAGGGACTGACGCGCCGGCGGGCGGTGGTGGAAGCGGACCCGCGCGGCCAGTTCGAGCTGGCGTGCGCCGCGTAGAGCCGCCAGGAGCTGTGGACGCGGCGGCGCCGGGGGATTCTCAGAGCGCACGAAGGCCTCGCGGCCGACGACCAGTCCGGTAGCGGTGAACCGCAGCTCGTGATCGCTGACGATGCGCATCGGCTCAGCGAGGCCCGTCTGGACGGCGCCATCGGGGCCGAAGTCCAGCCGCAGACCGGTGGGGGTGCCGGCAAAGCCGCTCGATCCGGCAGGCACCGTGGCGCCCGGCTCGCCCTGCGGCTGCCAGAACACCGACCCCGCCTCGACGGTGAGGTTGCTGCTGGTGGCGGTGACCGCGATGCGGAAGCGGGTCCCCACGACGCGGCACACGGCATGCGGCGTATGGATGGACAAGGGTCGCTCGGCAGCCTGGGGCAGCGCCTCCACCCGCAGCGCGCCCGCCTCCACGAAATAATCGCGCCTCCCGCGTACCTCGCAGCGCGTCGCGGGCTCGATATGGATGTCGCCGACCTGCGCGACCGCAAGATGCCCGCTGCCCTGGGGGCCGCTCTGCACCTGTGCACCGGGCCGAACCGGTGTGCGCTCGCGGGATGCCACCCCGTCTACGTGTATGACGCCCGCGTCGACCACCAGCGCGCCCACCGCATCCTCGCCCGGCGTCGGTGCGTGGGTGGACACCGTTCGTGTCCACACGAACGCGACCAGCAGCACAGCGGCAACCAGCGCGCCGATGGCGATGCGGCGTCCGGTCCGGCGCGGCCGGCTGTGGCGACGTCGGATGCGTGGCCGGCCGGCCAGCGCTGCGTCGACCGCAGCCGGGATGCCGTCATCGCGCGCCTGGCGGCGGGTCTCCACCTCTGTGCCACAGCGCAGCATGAACGCATCGGCCGCGGCCGGGTCGCGCAGGGCGCGTTGCAGCTCGTCCAGCTCGTCGGCGTCGATGCAGCCATCGAGCCAGGCGTCCATCAAGGTATCCAGGCGACTCACGAAGCCCCCTTCCGGTTGCGGATGCGCGTCTCGATGCAGCGCCGCAGCATGGCCCGCATACGGTGCAGGCGGGTCTTGATCACACCATCGCTCACCGTCAGGCGCCGGGCGATCGTGGCGATATTCTCGTCTTCCCCGTAATACTGCTGCAGCAATGTGCGCTGTGCCTGCGCCAACTGCTTGATGCACACACGCAGATGTTTCTGTTGTTCATGCAGTGCGTCCCCGGTCCGCACCGCCGCGGCGGCCAGTTCGGGCATGTCGTGCAAGGGCAGACGCGCGGGCGCCGATCCACCTCGCCGGTAGTGCTGGCGCAGGAGGTTGCGGGCGATTCCCATGACCCAGGCGTTGAACGGCCGCGACGTGTCATAGCGATCGAAGGCGCGCCACGCCGTCAGCGCCGTGTCCTGTTCCAGCTC
>JBEPXK010000033.1:0-14590 GCA_041641915.1 Planctomycetota bacterium | reverse complement strand
GATCGGCTACGCCGATTCTATCCGCCCACCATCCCTCGCTCGCCAGCCCCATCGCTTGCGATGGGGCCCGAAGCAGGCGTGTAACTACTCATGCCCGATGGGCCTGAGTAGTTACCCCGCCAGTTGCCAGGCGGGCACCATCGCTTTCAGGGGGTGAGCTGCCACGCAGCGCAATCCCCGCTCTGATTGCGTACATAGAGCCGATCGCCGCTGAGGGCGGGCGGCGTCCAGCAGGTCCCGCTGAGTACGCGCGTACGGCCGAGTTCGCGATAGCTCGCGGGGTCCGCGGCGGCGAGCACCAGTGCGCCGTCGCCGGTGAGCACCAGCAGCTGGTCGCCGGCGGCGATGAGCGAGCCCTGGCCGAAGCCGTCAGCCGACCAGCGGGTGGTGCCATCGGCGACCGCGATGCACTTCAGCTGCCCTGGTTCGCCACGGTGGGCGTGGACGGCATAGAGGTGCCCGTCGATGATCACGCCGCCCGCCATCTGCGTCTGCAGTCCGGTCGATCGCCACACCACCTCGGGGCGTTCGGCGTCGAGGGCGACGATAGCGGCGCCGGTGCCGTAGCCGGAGGAGATGAACAGCCGATCGCCGCTGCGCTGGGGCGCGGAGGCGTTGATGCCGTGCTTGGTGGTCCATGGTATCAGCCAATCCACGGTGCCGTCGCTCGGATCGACCGCCGTGAGCCCCGCCGCGGTGAAGATCAGCGCTCGGTGACCGCCGGCGAGCTCGGTCATCGCCACGGTGGCATAGCTGGCGCCATCGCCCTCGCTGGCCCATACCGTTTCACCGCTCTGCGCGTCGACGGCCACCCCGGCATCGCCGGCGTTGAGCAGCAGCATGCCCTCGTAGGGGGTGGGTGCTGACGAGAAGCCCCAGCGCTGGGGGCTGACGCCATGCTCGGCCGCCAGATCGCGTTGCCAACGCACCTCACCGGTGTCGAGGTCGAGGCAGAAGAGCTGCCCCTCTTTACCGAAGACGTAGACTGCGTCGTCGAGAATGGTCGGCGCCCCGATCGCGCCCCATTTGGGCTGGAGCGTACAGGGATAGGCGTGGGTCCAGGTTGTTTCGCCCGTCATCGCATCGAAACAGACCACGGTGGTGGTGTCGTCGCTCCAGCCGGCGGTGACTGCCTGACCACTGGCAACCGCAAAGGCCGAGAAACCAGTGCCGACCTGAGCCGTCCACAGGCGCTGGGCTGCGGCGAGATCGTCGAGGCCGGGAACCGCCGGCGCGGTCCTGGTGGTGAAATCGGGGCCGAGCAGGTGTGGCCAGGCCGGGTCCGGCTCGACGGCCCCAGCGGGGGCCAGCAGCGCGAGGCCGAGGAGCAGGGTGCAGGAGCGGAGGGACAGCGGGGACATGGCGGTCTCCGGAGGTGTGGGGTGGCGGTGTCGCTGCGGCGACGCGGTCACTATGAGGGTCCGCGGCCGCACTCCACCGCTGAATCGCGACGGCCATCCTGGGCGCTGGCCCGCGCTGGCCCGCGCTGGCCCGCCTGGCTTCCATCAGAGGCGGCGCTGCCCCCTCGCGCGCTCACGCGCGTCCCAGCTGCGCTTGCTCCTCGCTTCGCTGCGGGGCTGCGCTTGCGCTGCGTCGGCCCGGCCGGTCGCCCGGCAAAGCCTGGCCGGGCTCCAATCTGTAGTCGACAGGAGCATTCGGACCTTTGAGGGCCCCGTCAATCGCAATGGCGCGAAAACCGGCCGACCGCGCGAAGTGCCGTGATGGTAGTGCCATGGGGCTTTGCGGCAGTTGTGTCAGGAGGGATGTGGGCTAGCCTTCCCGGCATGGAAGAGGTGCTCGCCAGGCTGGCCGAGATCTGGAAATACCCGTTGTTCAACGTCGACGGGAACACGATCACCCCCAAGAAGCTGGTGATCGCCCTGGCGGTGTTCCTCGCCGGCCTGTTCCTCGCGCGTCTGATCGCGCGCCGCATCGGTTCGCGTCTGTTGCCGCGCCTGCACGTCGGTCGCGGTCCGGCGGTGGCGATCCAGAAGCTGGCGTACTACCTGTTGCTGGTGGTGGTGGCGATGGTCGCGTTGCAGCTGGCCGGGGTGCCGCTGGCGGTGTTCACCATCATCGGCGGCGCGCTGGCGCTGGGCGTCGGTTTCGGTTCGCAGAACGTGGTCAACAACTTCATCAGCGGCCTGATCCTGCTGATCGAACGGCCGATCAAGGTCGGGGACCTGATCGAGGTCGACGGCAAGCGCGGCGTGGTCGAGGCCATCGGCGCCCGGGCCACCGATCTACGCAACGTCGAGGGGGCCGATTGCCTGCTGCCGAACAGCATGCTGCTGGAGAGCGCGGTGGTCAATTGGCACCACCATGACGACCGCGTGCGGGCGCGGGTCGCGGTCGGTGTGGCCTACGGCTCGCCCTGCGAGCGGGTGCGCGAGCTGCTGCTGCAGGTCGCCGAAGAGGTCGAGGACGTGCTCACCGACCCCGATCCGGCGGTGCTGTTCCGCGAATTCGGCGACAATTCTCTCGCCTTCGAACTGCTCGCGTGGTGCCGCCCGGGCAACGCCTTCGATTGGTTGCGCATCGAGAGCGAGTTGCGCTTCGCCATCGATCGCCTCTTCAGCGAGAACGGCATCGTTATCGCCTTCCCCCAGCGCGACGTCCATCTCGACACCACCGCGCCGGTCCGCGTCGAGATGGTGCAGTAGGCGATGGCACCACGCGCGCGCATCATCGCCATCGGCGACGAGATCCTGCTCGGCCGCATCGTCGACACCAACGGCGCCTGGCTCGCCGCGCGTTGCGCCGACTGGGGCCTGCGGCTGGTTGGCAGCGAGACGGTCGGCGACATCCAGGACCAGATCGAGGCGGCGATGGCGCGCGCCTGTGCCGGAGCCGAGGTGGTGCTGGTCACCGGCGGACTGGGGCCGACCGTTGACGATCGCACCCGCGACGCGCTCGCCGCGCTGTTGGGCGTTGCGCTCGCGCACAGCGTCGAGGCCTGGTCCCAGGTCGAGCATTATTACCGCAGCATCCGCAAGCGCGAGGCGGTGCCGGAATCGAATCGCCGTCAGGCCTTGATCCCGGCCGGGGCGAGCGTGCTGGCCAACGATCGCGGCACCGCGCCGGGGCTGTACGCCGAGCACGCCGGTGCGGTGATCGCCTGCTTGCCGGGCGTGCCGCACGAGATGCAGGCGATGGCTGCACGGCTCGCGCCGCGCCTGGCCGCAGCGGTGCCCGGCTTGCGGGTGCCGCATATCGAGGAGGTGTGGTTCGGCGGACTGGGCGAATCGCAGGCACAGGACATGCTCGGCGAGCTGCTTCTCGACGACACACTGCAGGTGGGTATCTGCGCCCACGAGGACTACTTCCTCACTGTGCGCGTGGTCGGCGAACGCGAGCGCGCCTGCGACCGGGCGGCGGCGGTGCGTGCGGTGATGCGCGATTACCTGCTGCCGCAGGCAGGCTTCGCACCGAGCCTGGTCACCGCCTGCCGCGAGCGCGGCTGGACGATCACCGCGGCCGAGAGCTGCAGCGTGGGCCAGCTCACCGCCGCGTTGGGCCGGGTCGGCGGGGTGTCGGCGGTGCTGCGTCGCAGCCTGATCGCCTATCATAACGACGTCAAACGCGACGAACTGGGCGTGAGCGAGGAGCTGCTGCGCGAGCACGGGGCCGTGAGCGAACCGGTGGTTGCGGCCATGGCCCGCGGCGCGCGCGAGCGCAGCGGCGCCGATCTGGCGCTGGCGACCTCGGGCATCGCCGGACCGAGCGGTGGCACGCCTGAAAAACCGGTGGGCACGGTGTGGGTCGCCGCGGCCGATGGCGCCGGGGTGAGCACCGAGCTGCTGCATCTGGTCGGCGAACGGGTGCGCATCCAGCGTCGCGCTGCGGTGGGCGCGCTGATGCTCGGGTGGCGCCGGGTGCAGCGACGGTGAGCCTGCCGCGGGTCCATCCCGCAGTCGTCTTCCTGCTCGCGGTGGCGGCGATGGCCGGATGTCATCTGCTGCCGGGCAACGTGGTCTGGCTGCCCTGGCCCTGGAATCTGCTCGGCCTGGGCGACATCCTCGCCGGCAGCCTGTGGAAC
This sequence comes from Planctomycetota bacterium, assembly GCA_041641915.1. Taxonomy (GTDB): domain Bacteria; phylum Planctomycetota; class UBA11346; order UBA11346; family UBA11346; genus SLQH01. The sequence goes on along the minus strand of JBEPXK010000033.1, from coordinate 10,551 downwards.
GCCTGGCTCGCGCGGCGTTTCGCGCGCGCCGGTACCCCGACGCGGCCGGGCGCCGAGCCGCAGACGCTGGTCAGCGACGGTCCATTCGCCATCAGCCGCAACCCGATGTACCTTGGGCTGCTGGTGGTCATCGGCGGCGTGGCGATGCTGTTCGGATCGCTCTATCCCCTCCTGGTCTGGCCGCTGTGCGCGTTGTATTGCGACCGGGTCCTGGTGCCGGGCGAGGAGCGTCGGCTCGAAGCGCATTTCGGCGAGGCCTTCCGCCGCTACCGCGAGCGGGTTCCGCGGTGGCTATGAGCCCGGCCGCGGCTCAGGCGGCGACCGCGGCAACCAGCCGGTAGGGTCGGCCCTCGACAAATCCAGGCAGCTGCGGGAGGTCCGCACAGAGCTCGGGGCCGGGCACGCACTGTAGTCCCGGCGTGCGGCGGACGGCCCGGGCGAGATCGAAGACGCGGCCGCCGCGGGTGTTGCAGCAGGCGATGAGCATGCCGCCGGGCACCAGACGGGCGGTGATCGCGCGCAGCAGGTGCGGATAGTCGCGGTGGGCGACCCACCCCCGCGTGCCGGTGGCGGCGGTGGGCGGATCGCAGATGACGATGTCGAATTGATCCGCGCAGCAGTCGAGGAAGGCGCGGCAATCGATGCGGCGGGTGCGGTGACGCGACGCGACGCCGTTGCGTTCGGCGTTGCGTCGGGCGAGTTCCAGGGCCGGTCGGGCGGTGTCGACATCGAGCGCGGCGGCGGCGCCAGCGCGGAGCAGGCTGACCGAGAACAGTCCGGTGTAGGCGAAGAGATTGAGCACCCGCGCGCCGCCGCAGCGCTCGCGCAGCCAGGCGCGGGTGGCGCGCTGGTCGACGTAGATCCCCGTCGCCAGCCCGGCCTCGGGTCGCAACAGGAGCTCGACGCCGAGCTCGCGCCCGACCAGTTCGCGCTCGCCCGTGAGTGGCGCGCCGTCGGCGCGCCACAGCTCCGGACCGCCGCGACGGATGTCGGCGATGTGGCGCCGGTGGACCTGGGCCATGCCCGGCGCGACCTGGTGCAGGGCCGCGGTGATCGCCGCCTGCCAGGCGAGGATCGCGCGGCAGCGGTAGGTCACCACCAGCTCGTCGGCGAGCCGCTCGACGATCAGCCCCGGCAGGCCGTCGGCCTCGCCGTGGACCACGCGGTAGCAGTCGGTGTCTGGATCGGCATGCAGCGCCGCACGTCGCGCCCAGGCCGCGGCGATGGCGGCGGCGGGGTCGAAGGTCCGGTCGGGCCGACGGTGATGGATGCGCGCGCAGACGGCGCTGTCCGGGTCGGCCAAGGCCGCGGCGAGGCGCCGGCCATCTTCGGCGACCAGGGTCACGGGGTCGCCGGCGACGCAGCCGGGTGGCAGGCGGGTGAAGCGGTCACGGCGGACCCAGGGATGGCCGCGGCCGATGAAGCCGGCCGATTGGCGCCCTACGCGCAGATCCGCAGCCCTGACGTTCATGGCCGGACGGTATCGACGCGCGGGCAGCTGCCAACCGCGCCCGGGCTCGAGGCTGGACTGGGTCGCCGGCCGGATAGGCTACGCCCGATGAGCGACTACGAGACAGTGGTCGGCCTCGAGGTCCACGTCCAGCTGGCCACGCAGACGAAGATGTTCTGCCCCGCTACCTGCGCTTTCGGCCGCGAGCCCAACACCCAGGTCGATGGCTACAGCATGGGGCTGCCGGGCACGCTGCCGGTGATCAACCGCCGCGCGGTCGAGCTCGCGGTCCAGGCCGCCCTGGCGCTCGACTGCCAGCTGCATCCGCACTCCAAGTTCGATCGCAAGCACTACTTCTATCCCGATCTGCCGAAGGGCTACCAGATCAGCCAGTACGACGAGCCCTACTGCACCGGCGGCGGGGTGACGATCGATCTCGGTGACGGCGGTCGTCGGGTGATTCCGCTCACGCGGATCCACCTCGAGGAGGACGCCGGCAAGCTGGTGCACCAGGAGAGGGGCGGCTACAGCGAGGTCGACCTCAACCGTGCCGGCACGCCGCTGATCGAGATCGTGTCCGAGCCGGACATCGGTTCCGGGGCCGAGGCCCACGCCTACCTGCTCGAACTGCGGCGGGTCCTGCGCTACTGCGGCGTGTCCGACTGCGAGATGCAGGAGGGCTCGCTGCGCTGCGATGCCAACATCTCGGTGCGTCCGCGCGGCAGCCGCGAGCTGGGGACCAAGGTCGAGATCAAGAACCTCAACTCGATGCGCGCGGTCGAGGCGGCGATCGAGTACGAGGCCCAGCTGCAGGTGGCGATGCACGCCGCCGGGCGCTACGCCAGCGCGGTGGTCCAGGAGACCAAGTTGTGGGATCCCGACGCCCGGGTCACCCGCAGCATGCGCGGCAAGGAGGGCGCGGCGGATTATCGGTATTTTCCAGATCCCGACCTGCCGCCCTTGCACATCGACAGCGTGACCATCGAGCGTCTGCGTGCCGAGCTGCCCGAGCTGCCGCGTGCGCGCGAGCAGCGGTTCATCGCCATGGGGCTCTCGCCCGCGGTCGCGCGCGAGCTGACCGCCGAGCGCGCAACCGCCGAGCTGTTCGAGGCGGTACTGGCCACCGGTGTCAGCGCCAAGGCGGCGGCCAATTGGACCCGCGAGGAGGCGCTGCGCCTGGGCGCGGCCGATCCGGCGCTGCTCGTGGCGCCGCTGCGCGAGGCCTTCGTCGCCACCCTCGGCGCGCTGATCGCCCTGGTCGAGGCGGGGAAGGTCGCTCGGGTGGTGGCCAAGGGCGAATGCGACGCGCTGTTCGCCGCGATCAACCGCGCCGCGCCGCAGGCGCTGGCGGTCGAGGGCTACTTCGCCGAGCGCGGGATGATCCAGGAGCAGGACGACGACGCACTCGCCGGATGGGTCGCCGCGGTGTTGCGCGACAATCCCAAGGTGGTGGCCGACATCCGTGGTGGCAACGCCAAAGCGATCGGACGTCTGATTGGCTGCACCATGAAGCTCTCCGGCGGCAAGGCCGACCCCAAGGCGGTGCAGGAACAGATCCGCGCCCAGCTGGCGGCGGAGTAGCGGTTCAGCTCTCTGTCTGCGAGCAGGCGACCCAGTGCCCCGGGGCCTGTTCGACCAGCGCCGGCTGGGTGGCGCAGTCGCTTCCCGTATGGCCGCAGCGGCTGGCGTAGACGCAGCCGGCGTCCGCGGTTCCGGGGCCGACCGGCGGGCTTACCGGCGGCTGGGCGCGCTCGCGGGGATCTGGGCGCGGGATCGCCCGCAGCAGGTTGCGGGTGTAGGGATGCAGCGGGTTGGCGAACAACTCGTCGCGCGGAGCGAGCTCGACGATGCGGCCGCGGTACATCACCGCGATGCGATCGGCGATGTACCGTACCACCGCCAGATCGTGGGCGATGAAGCACATCGCGAGCGCGAACTCCCGCCGGAGCCGTGCGAGGAGGTTGAGCACCTGGGCCTGGATGCTCACGTCCAGCGCGCTGACCGGTTCGTCGCAGATCAGCAGGTCGGGCTCCGCGGCCAGGGCCCGGGCGACGCCGATGCGCTGGCGCTGGCCGCCGGAGAACTCATGCGGATAGCGCAGCCGGTGTTCGGCGGCGAGGCCGACGCGATCGAGCAGTTGCTCGACGCGTTCGCGTTGCGCCGCTGCGTTGGCCAGGCCGTAGTTCCGTAGCGGCTCGGCGATGATCGCCCCGGCGCTCATCCGGGGGTCGAGCGAGGCGTAGGGGTCCTGGAACACCATCTGGATCCGCCGGCGTTGTGTACGCGAGCGCCGGGTGTTGTCCGGGTGCAGGGGCTCGCCATCGAGCGCCACGGTGCCGGTGTGCCCGGTCAGCAAGCCGGCGATCGCGCGCGCGGTGGTGCTCTTGCCCGATCCGCTCTCGCCGACGACGCCCAGGACCTCGCCGGCGGCGATGCTCAGGTCGATCGCGTCCACCGCGCACAGCCAGGGGCGCGGGGCGAACAGACCCGGCCGGCGCAGGGGGTAGCGCACGCTCAGGCGGCTCACGCGCAGCAACGGTTCGGCGGCCGGATCGCTCATGCGTCGCCCTTCGGCTCGCAGGGAAAGTCGGTACCGGGGATGTCGCGGCGGCAGCGGTGGTGGTGGTCGTGTTGCTGCTCGCGCATCCGCGCCGGCTCTTCGCGACAGGGCGGTTCGCACCAGGGGCACCGGGGCGCGAAGGCGCAGCCGGTCCAGGATGCACGCAGCCGTGGCGGCAGGCCGGGGATGGTCGCGAGGTCGCGGTCGACCGGCCCTTCGAGGTCGGGGATCGCCCCGAGCAGGCCGCGGGTGTAGGGGTGGCGTGGCGCGGCGAACAGCCGCTCGACCGGCGCGGTCTCGACGATCCGGCCGGCGTACATCACCGCCACCCGGTCACAGGTGCTCGCGACCACGCCGAGATCGTGGGTGATCAGGACCATGCCCATCTCGCGCTGCGTCTGCTGCTCGCGCAGCAGCGCGAGGATCTGGGCCTGGGTGGTGACGTCGAGCGCGGTGGTCGGCTCGTCGGCAATCAGCAGGTCCGGATCGCAGGCGAGGGCCATGGCGATCATGATGCGTTGGCGTTGACCGCCGGAGAATTCGTGCGGGTAGCGCCGGACCGCCACTGCCGGATCAGCGATGCCGACCGCGTCGAGCAGTTCGGCCGCGCGGCGCCGGGCCGCGCGCCAGGAGGCGCCGCGGTGACGCACCAGCGGTTCGGCGACCTGCTTGCCGATCCTGAGGAAGGGGTTGAGGCAGGTCATCGGGTCCTGGAACACCATCGCCACACGGTCGCCGCGCAGGTCGCAGAGCGCGCGGCTCGGGGCGCCGATCAGTTCTCGCCCCGCGAGCCGGGCCGTGCCGCCGCGAACGCGGCCGGCGCGCGGTAGCAGGCCGAGGATCGCGAGCATGGCCGCGCTTTTGCCGCAACCGCTCTCGCCGACCAGGGCCAGGGTCTCGCCACGCTCGCAGCGCAGATCGATGCCGTCGACGGCGACGATCGCGCCATCGTCGCTGGCGAAGCTGACGCGCAGGTCATCGAGTACGAGCACCGGCTCGTTCATACGCGCCCCCGCAGCCGGGGGTCGAGGGCGTCGCGCAGCCCGTCGCCGAGCAGGTTGAGCGCCAGCAGCGTCAGTGCCATCACGCCGGCGGGATAGATCAACAGCCAGGGGTGTTCGTGCATGCTGCGCGCGCCGGCTTCGACCAGGGCGCCCCAGCTCTCCCACTGGCGGCCGCCGAATTCCACGTTGAGGCCGATGAAGGCGAGGAAGCTCTCCTCGAGGATGACGATCGGTACGGTCAGCGTGGTGTAGACCACCACCGGGCCGAGGCAGTTGGGCACCAGATGCCGGAACAGGGTCTGGCGATGGCTGCATCCCGCCAGCCGCGCGGCGGCGACGAATTCGCTGTCCTTGAGGCCGAGGATCTGCGCGCGCACGATCCGGGCCATCGTCAGCCACTGCACCGCGCCGAGCGCGACGAACAGGATGATGATATTGCGTCCGAAATTGACCAGCAGCAGGATGACCAGGAACATGAAGGGGATGCCATAGAGGATGTCGACCACCTGCATCATCAGGCGGTCGGCGCGGCCGCCGAGATAGCCGGCGAGCGCGCCGTAGCCGACGCCGATGATCAGGCTGACCAGCGTTGCGACCACTCCGACCATCAGTGAGATGCGGCCGCCGTAGAGGATCCGCGCGTAGAGGTCGCGTCCGGCGCTGTCCGTGCCCAGCAGATGGGCAGCGCGGGCCGGTTGGCCGTCAGCCTGCGCCGCGACCACCGCGTCGCCCGGCAGGGTCAGGCTTGGGACCGCTTCCCCGGCCGAAAGGATGCTGCGGACCACGCCATCGTCGAGTCGGATGCGGTGGGTCACCGGATGTTCGGGGATGCGGGCGATGAGGTTGAGCACATGGCTGCCCTCGGCCGCGAAGGCCGGATGATCCGGCGGCGCCTGGCCGACGACGAACATCGCGCGCTCCGGGCCGGGCCGGGTCTCGCCCTCCTCCGGCTCGACCAGGATCTCGCGCTCGGGACCGAGCTCCAGGCGCTGGAGGAAGCGATTGCCCTGCTGGATGGTCGCCACCCGCGCCGGGCGCCGTCGCCGTTGGCGCACGACCACGCGGTAGCGCAGGGTCCGCGGTTCGCGGACGTTGATGGTGAAACCAGAGCGATCGGCGTGCGCGGTGAGCCCCCTGGGCAGCGGCTGTCCGACGTGCAGCGTCATCCCGGGTGCGGCGGGGGCCTTCTCGCCGTCGTCCAGCTGCAGGGACAGCTGCAGTTCCGGCGCTTCAAGGGCGAGCATGTCGAGGCTGGTGGCGCCGCGCTCGATCCGCGCCACCCGGCCATCGTCGAGCTCGACGCGGTACCGCGTCAGGCCCTGGGGACGGGCGCGCAGCTCGAGTTCCCGCGCCGCGGCCAGCGCGGCGGTGGTCTCGGGTGCGCGCCCGACCACGAAGCGATTCTCGGGCAGCACGTCGGGGTGGCTCGCGCCGGGCGGTAGGGTACGCAACCACGGCCGTTGCAGTTCGGGATCGTGATCGGTGATCAGCGGAGCGCCGATGGTGGCGAGGACGACCACGCTGGCGACCACCAGCCCGGCCATCGCCCCCGGATTGCGCCGCAGCCGCCGCCAGGCATCGCGGCCGAGACTCACACCCTTGACCGGATCAGCCATGTCGCACCCGCGGATCGGCCAGTACCAGGAGCACGTCGGCGACCAGATTGAGCACGATGATGAATCCGCCATAGACGATCACCGTGCCCATGACCACCGTGTAGTCGCGGGCCAGGGCGCTGTCGACGAAACAACGGCCGAGGCCGGGGATCTGGAAGATCTTCTCGACGACCAGCGAGCCGGTGAGCAGCGTGGCGACCGCCGGGCCGAGGAAGGCGATTACCGGCAGCAGACTGCCGCGTAGCGCGTGACGCAGGATCACCGTGTGCTCGCGCAGGCCCTTGGCCCGGGCGGTGCGGACGAAGTCCTGGTTGATCACCTCGAGCATCCCGGCCCGGGTCAGCCGGGCGATACGCGCCGCGAAGGGCAGGGCGAGGGTCAGCGCGGGCAGGATGAGGTAGCGCGGCGTTGCCAGCCCCTGGCCGTACTCAGCCACCGGCAGCCAGCCCAGGCGCATAGCCACCAACAGCTGCAGCAGCGGCCCGACGACGAAGGCGGGCACGCTGAGCCCGACCATCGCCACGGTCATCGTGCTATAGTCGAGCATCGTGTTCTGTCGTAGCGCCGAGATCACGCCCGCGGTCAGGCCGATGCCGAGCGCGAAGCTCAACGCCAGCAGCCCGAGCACGATCGAGGGACCGAGGTTGTCGGCGATGATCTCGTTGACGGTCCGCGTCTTGTACTGGAACGAGGGGCCGAGGTCGCCCTGGGCGAGACGGCCGAGGAAGCGACCGTACTGCACGTACAGCGGCTGGTCGAGCCCGTAGCGCGCATCGAGTGCCGCACGCGTCGTCGGGTCGAGCGGCTTTTCGGCGTCGAAGGGGCCGCCGGGCGCGAGCCGCATCATGAAGAAGCTGACCGTGACCAGGAGCAGCAACACCAGGGGGGTCTGCAGCAGCCGTTTGAGTAGATAGCGGCGCATCGCAGCCTGGATGCTAGAGCCCGGCTGCAGGCGGTCTACCGCAGGTCACCGGCCGGCGCCCTGCGGTTTGGCGTCAGTCCTCGAGATAGACATACTGCAGGGGGTGGAGGTCACGCAGGTTGTGGAAGAAGCCGAACACGCGTTCGCTGAGCATGCCCTGGTTGACGTAGGAGTAGATCGGAATGCCGGGGACCTGTTCGATGAGCATGCGGTCCATCTGTTGGAACAGCTCCAGCCGTTGCGCCGGATCGCGCTCGGCCGCGGCGCGACGGACCAGGGCGTCGTAGGTCGGATCGCCCCACCCGGTGCGGTTGTTGCCGTCGCCGGTGCGCCAGATGTTGAAGAAGGTGTCCGGGTCCACGAAATCGCCGATCCAGCCGCTGCGCGCCAGCTGGTAGTCGAGCGAGCTGAGGCGGTCGAGGTAGACCTTCCATTCGGTGTTGGTCGGGCTCACGGTGATCCCGAGGGCGCGCTCCCATTGCTGGGCCAGATTCTCCATGATCGCCTGGTGGCGTTCGGATTTGTTGTAGAGGACCTCCAGCCGCGGGAAGTCGGCGCCGCCGGCGAAGCCGGCTTCGGCGAGCTGGGCCCGGGCGGCGTCGCGATCGTAGGGCATCTGCAGCGCCGGGCGGTAGCCGGCGGTGTCGCGCGGACAGAACCAGGCCAGGGGGATCTCGCCGGCGCGCAGGATGTCTTTGGTGACCACCTGGCGGTTGACCGACCAGGCCAGGGCGCGACGGACCCGGATGTCGTCGAGCGGCGGCTCGGTCACGTTGACGCGGATGTAGTAGATGCCGAGGTAGGGGGCGACGTAATAGTCGGGATCGCGCTTGAGCGCATCGAGGCGATCGAGCGGCACCGCGTTCATCCAGTCGATCTCGCCCTGCTTGAACAGCTTGTAGGCGGTGTCGAGCTCGTCGTAGGGGAACACGGTGACGCGGTCGAGCTTGACGAAGTCGGCGTCCCAGTAGCGCGGGTTCGCCTGCAGCACGATGTGCTGGCGCGGCTTCCATTCCTGCAGCTGGAACGGCCCGTTACAGACGATGTGCTCCGGTCGGGTCCAGCGATCGCCGTGTTCGCGGATCACGTGCAGCGGCACCGGGAACAGCGTGTGGAAGGCGGTCAGGCTGAGGAAGTAGGCGCAGGGGGTCTCGAGCCGGACCTCGAGTGTGAGCGGATCGGGTGCCGTGAGCCCCACGCGCGCCCAGGCCTCCTCGCCGGCCGCCGGATCGCGGTGGAAGGCGCGGGCGCCGGCGATGGGATAGAGCAGGTTGGCGTACTTGCAGCCGGTCGCGGGGGTCAGCGCGTGGCGCCAGCTCGCGATCACGTCCTGCGCGCGCAGGGGGGTGCCGTCGCTCCAGGTCAGGCCGTCGCGCAGGTTGAAGGTATAGCGCAGACCGTCGGGCGAGATGGTCCAGCTGTGGGCGATGCCCGGCTTGGGCGCGAGCGTCTCCGGGTGCAGCGCGGTCAGGCCCTCGAACAGCGCCTCGGCGAGATTGCCTTCTGGCACGCCGGTCATGATCTGCGGGTCGAGCGTCTGCGGTTCGGCGCTGTTGTTGAAGCGGAAGTGCTGCTCGGTCTGTCGCCAGCGATCATCTGGCGGCTGCAGCGCCTGTTTCCAGGCGGGCAACTCGGCGGCGGTGGTGGCGGTCAGGCAGCAGGCGAACAACAGCAGGAAACGCAGCATCCGTCCTCCTTCGCGGTGGTGGGCCAGCGGCGATGCGGGCCGCCGACGGTGGAGACGACGGTCCGGCCGTTTCCTGGCCGGCCGCCGCCGGATCTTTCACCGGGTGGTAGCACCCTGCGCGCCGAGCAGCGCGGGCAGCTCGTCGATGAACCCGACCTGCAGATCGGGCTTGCAGCAGGCCAGCTCGGCCGGGTCGTAGATCCCCTGGGTCAGCCGTAGACAGGTGCGCATGCCGTGTTCGCGCGCCCCGATCACGTCGCGCTGTGGGTGGTCGCCAACGTGGAGGATGCGCTCAGCCGGCACGCCGGCCAGGCCGATGGCGTGCTGGTAATGAGCGGGGTTGGGCTTGATCCAGCCCACCTCGCTGGAGAGCGAATAGAAGTCGACCGCCTCGGCCAGGCCCCAGCGGCGGTACCATGCGCGGCAGGCCTCCGGCGGCCAGGCGACGTGGGAGAGGATGCCAATGCGGTAGCCCATTCGCTTGAGCTCGACCAGCGTCTCCGCCGCACCGCCGTAGGGGCGGACGACATCGGTCCAGGCCTGCTCCATGCGCGTACGCGCTTCGCGTACCGCCTCGTCGTCTGCGATGCCGGCATGGGCAACCCATCCGCGGATCGTCGCGTCGAGGTCGGCCTCGCGCCATTCCGGGTTCTTGAGCGGATCGATGGTGTCGTGCCAGATCACCTCGAGCTCGCCGACCGCCCGGTCGTACCAATCATCAGGCAGCGCCCCGAGCTCCCCGAGCTCCTGCCCGAAGCGCTGGATCGCCCGGCGATGCAGCGCGAGATAAGGCATACCATTGTTCGCCGCGAGCGTATCGCCCCAGTCGAACGTGATGCAGCTGACGTCCATGCGAGCGAGTGTGGCCCCCGGCAGCGCCGGGCAACGCCGGGGTCACGCTCGCCTGTCGCCTGTCCGCCTGTCGCCGCTCGCCACTCGCCGCTCGCCTGTCGCCGCTCGCCTATCGCCTATCGCCGCTCGCCTATCGCCTATCGCCAATCGCCGCTCGCCTATCGCCAATCGCCGCTCGCCTGTCGCCAATCGCCGCGCGCAAGCCCACCGCATATCCACGATGGCCGCTGTAAGCCGAAGCCAGGGACCCGGCGCGCAGCGCTGGGACTGGCGCCAGAGGGGTGATCGGCGGATAGAATCGGCGCAGCCGATCCGCCGACAGCCGTATCGGCTATGCCGATACGGGTGAACCCCGACGAAGCCAGAGGGGTAGCCCCTGGCGAAGCCTGGGGCGTAGGGGCGAAGCCCCTGAGCAAACTGGCGCCAGAGGAGTGGTGGGCGGATACAATCGGCGCAGCCG
>JBEPXK010000032.1:0-14756 GCA_041641915.1 Planctomycetota bacterium | reverse complement strand
GGTGAGCGCGAGATCAACGATGTCGAGCCCAAGGACCGCGACATCGCGATGGTGTTCCAGAACTACGCGCTCTATCCGCACATGACTGTGTTCGAGAACATGGCCTACGGCCTCAAGCTGCGCAAAATGCCCAAGGGGGAGATCGACCAGAAGGTGCGCCAGGCGGCGGCGATGCTCGGCCTTGAGACCCAGCTGCACAAGCGGCCGAAGCAGCTCTCCGGCGGCCAGCGTCAGCGCGTGGCCCTCGGCCGGGCGATCGTACGCCAGCCCAAGGCCTTCCTGTTCGACGAGCCGCTGTCGAACCTCGACGCCAAGCTGCGTGGCGACATGCGCTTCGAGCTCAAGACGCTGCAGCAGGATCTCTCCACCACGGCGCTCTATGTGACCCACGATCAGGTCGAAGCGATGACCCTCGGCGATCGGATCACGGTGATGAATGAGGGCGTGATCCAGCAGGTGGCCCAGCCGACCGCGCTCTACGACTGGCCCTGGAACCGCTTCGTCGCGGGCTTCATCGGCCAGCCGCAGATGAACTTCTTCACCGGCACGCTGTCCTGCGCCAACGGTTACACCTTCGCCCACCCCTTCGGCTCCGACCTCCCCCTGCTCATGGAGCACGCCCAGCGGTTGAAGGAACTCGGCGAGGGTGCGGAGATCCAGCTCGGCGTCCGCCCGGAACACCTGTCCGATGCCCGCTATCTCACCCCCGCCAGCGATCAGGTTCCGCTGCGTTGCACCGTGCGGGTGGTCGAGGTGCTCGGCGATCATCAGTACGTCTACCTGGTGTTCACGGGCGGGAATGAGGAGCAGGTGGTGATCATGAAGAACCCGGCCCATCATACCGCCCGCCCGGGCGAGGAGATCGAGGTCTTCATGGATACGGCGAAGGCCCATGTATTCGCCGGAACCGACGCCGACGCGCGCAACCTGACCCTGCCACCGGACTTCGCCCAACAGCAGTAGCCGCCGTGCCTGTCGCGGAATTGGGCTGACAGCCCCGGCAGCTGACCAACAATGGTGCCGTGTTCTCGCTGCGCCGGTTGCCGCTGTTCAGACGCGCTCGTACCCGGGATCGCCGTGCGGTCGCATCCGGTCCGGCCCCGCGTCGTTTCCCGGCTCGTTCGTGGTGGCGCCGGTTGCTGCGCTGGACCCGATGGACGCTGCTCGGGCTGCTGGCCTTGGTGCTCCTGGCCTACCTCATGCGCGATCAGGTCCTGGCCCGGCCGCTGGCCCGCCTGGTCGAATGGCAGCTGCATGTGCAGCTCGGCGGTCGATATCGGGTCGAGGCCGTCCGCGGCGACCTGCTCTCGCGCATCCGCATCGAAGGTTTGCGCACCATCCAATCCGGCAACGGTCCGCTGGCGCAGCTGGCGGCCGATTCGATCACGGTCGATTTCTCGTTGCCTGGGCTGATCGCCGGCGACGGCATCGACGCTCTCGAGGATATCGACGTGCGCGGCGCGCAGGTCCACGTGGTGCCGGCGCGCGGCGAGGAGACCACCGGCGACGCGGGCGACCCCGACGGCTCGCTCGCCTCGCTGCCCGAACGGCTGTTCGCGCAGCAGGTGCCCAGCATGCGTGTCGATGGCAGCCTGTACGTGGGTGATCTGAGTCTGCGCCGGTTCTCGTTTGCGGCCGACAACCAGGGTGGCCGGCTCGAGGCCGAGACGCCACAGGGGCCGGTCGAACTGCGCCTGCGGCGCAGCGAATCGGCGATCACGCTCGACGGCACCGTGCCCGGCGTGATCATCGATCGGGTCACGCTGACCAGCGATCGCCAGGGTTACTGGATGTTCGATGCCGACCTGCTGATGGGCGATGCGCGCCTGTCGGCGGAGATTGAACCACGCAGCGGTCGCATCCGGCTCGCCGGGGTCGACGCGCAGGTGGTTCGCGAGGTCGCCGGCATCTACGGGGTGAGCGATGAGGCCCTGCCGGAGAGCGGTCAGCTGAGCGTGACGCTCGACGGCAGTCAGCGCCACGGCGATTGGCAGTGGGAAGGGAAGCTCGACGCGCGCAAATGGGCCTGGGACGGTAACGGCATCGAGTATCTCGAAACCGATTTCACCATCGGCGCGTCGCGGCTGACGCTCAGCAATCTCGCGTTGCGCTCGCGTACGATGATCCCGCCGGTGACCGATGGTTCTGGCGCGGTGGCGTTCGACGGCAAGGCGATCCGGCTGGAGCGCTTCAACGGCATGCTCGGGGGCGAACCGCTCGCAATCGAGGGTGAGGCCTCCGACGAGGGCTACCGCCTGCGGATCCAGGGCCGCAACGTGCTGTTGACCCAGAAGCCGGAGTTGCGCCTGCGCGCCGATCTGGATCTGACCCTGCTGCGCGCCGAAGGCCCGATGCGGCTGGAGGGACGGGTCGGGATCACCAACATGCTCTATCGCGACCCGATCCGTCTGTTCTACCTCGGCGGTGAGGGCAGCGTGCGCGAGGATCATCTGCAGTTGTTCGAGCTGCCGGTCGAGCCGCTGGCCTCAATGGAGTTCGATCTCGACGTGCAGTCGGGTCCCTTCGCCGGCGAGCAGGCCGGGACCCCGGCCATCCGGATGTACACCGACGTGTTCAACGGCGAACTCGGACTGGATCTGCACATCGCCGGCACCGGCGCGCTGCCGGTGCCCACCGGCGCGATCTACATCAACGCGGGCATCGCCGATCTACCCTTCGCCACCTACCAGATCGAACGCGGGCGGGTCGAGTTCACCCGGACCAGCCATTTCGATCCGTTGCTCTCGATCGTGGCCACCGCCAATCAGGGCAGCTACGAGATCACGCTGATCGTCACCGGCCATCTGTCCGATCCGGAGCTCACGGCGAGTACCGTGCCGCCGCTGCCGCCGGACGAATCGCTGCTGCTGGCCACCACCGGCATGACCCGGGCCACGGCCGAGCAGGAGGGGCTGGGCGACGCGGCCGGCGCGCTGGCCACCTACATGGCCAAGGAGCTCTCCCGGGGCTTGTTCGGCCGCGGGGATCCGAGCGAGAAGGGCGTTCTCGATCGGGTCAGCCTCGAGGTCGGCGGGCTGTGGGGCGAGGAGGACGTGACCACCGGACGGATCGAATACCGTCTCTGGCGCCGCTACTTCCTTTTTGCCGAACGCGACGAGTACGAGCACTACAATGCCGGACTGATCTGGCGCTACGTCTTCGGCCAACCGCCGCCAAGCGACGAGACCACCACGCGCAGCGATCCGTTCGCTGGCGATACCGTGCCCTGGGAGTTCCACGGCTATGAGCAGGTGCCGGGCTTCTCGCTGGGGCGGATCCGCGAACTGGTCGCCTACGACCGCCGTAACTTTCTCGAGCACGATTTCAGTCGTGCCGCCTGTGAGGACGCCGCCTACACCCTGCGCACCCGGATGCTGGAGCGGGGCTACCCCGACGCCGAGGTGGATTACGCCTTCCTCGGGGACGGCGATCGGCCGCGGCGGGTGGTATTCACCTTCAAGCCGGGTCGACGCTGGCTCTTCGGCACGCTGCGCTTCTTCGGCAACGCCGCAATCGAGGATGCGCAGTTGCGCGAACTGCTCGGCACCGCGGGCGCGCTGGGTCTGGGCGCGCGGCCCTACAGCCGCAGCGCGCTCAGCGACTACCTCGACCGCATCCGCCGGCACTACGTGCTCTCGGGACACCTCGAGGTCGAACTCATCCGCCACGAGCTCGCCTGGCGCGAGGATACCGGGATGGTCGACGTGACGGTGTTCGTCCGCGAGGGCCTGCGCTACGAGGTCTGCGGCTCGACGCTGGAGACCACCCTGAGCGATCAGGCCCTGGTAAGCCGGTTGCGCGAGCAGGGCATCCCCGAATGCGGGACCGTCTATCATCCACGCCTGATCAAGATCGTCGAGGCGCGCCTGCGCGGTATCCTCCAGGACGCGGCCCATCACCGCCCGGAGATCAGCGTCGAAGAGGACATCGGCGAGGTCGGCCTGGTACGGCTGCATGTCTCGATCGACCCCGGTCCGCGGCTGGTGCTGGGCAACCTGCATTTCACCGGCTTGCGGCGGACGCGGGAGAGCTACCTCAAGCGTCTGTTCGCTATCGAGGCCGGCGAGTTGCTCGACGACAGCAAACTGCAGAAGGCCGAACGCCGCCTGCTGTCCACCGGTATCATGTCGCGCGTCGACACCGAGATCGTGTTGCGCGAGCATGCGGGCGAGGAGGGGGCCGAGGCGGATGGCGCCCGGCGCGTGGCCGACATCGCGGTGGCGGTGGAGGAGGGCCACAATCGCTCGCTCGACCTGCACCTCGGCTGGGGCTCATGGGAGCGGTTGCGTGGCGGCATCCGATTCAGCGATCGCAATTTCATGGGCCGCGGCCGGTATTGGGATGTCGACGTGATCGGCTCGGTGCGCAGCTTCCGTGCCTCGAGCCAGCTGCGCGACACCGATCTGCTCGCCGGCATCCTCGGGCCCAATCAGCGCCTGCGGCTGGCCGCCGACTACGAGTATCGGCAGGAGCCCAGTTTCGAACGCACCGTCTGGGGCGCGGGGCTGTCGCACCGGCAATTCTTCGGCCGCTCCTACTGGCTCGAGGGCAGTTACCGCTACGAAATCCAGGAGGCGGACGAAGTCACCGGCGGCATCGCTGGCGCGGAGGAGCAGGCGATCCGCACCAGCTGGCTCGGCCTGGGCGGGAATATCGACAAACGCAATCACCAGCTGCAGCCGACCAGTGGCTGGGAGCTGGCCGGACGGGTGCGCTGGAGCATCCCGGCGCTGGGTAGCGAGATCGACGTGGTCGAATACGATTTCGAGAGCGCGGTGCACTTCCCGTTGATCAAGAGCGCGACGCCCAACCGACCCTGGCTGGTGTTCAGTCTCGGCGGCGCCTATGTCACGCGCGACGTGCTCGGCAAGGAGGACGTGCTGCCGATCCAGGAGCGCCTGTTCCTCGGCGGCGCCAACAGCGTGCGCTCGTTCGATTACCAGGAGCTCGGCCCGGTCAACCCCAGCAGCGGCGACCCCACCGGCGGGCGTACCGCGGCGCATGCCAGCGCCGAGGCCCGCATCCGGGTCTACGGCGCCTGGCACACGGCGGTGTTCTACGACATCGGCGTGCTCAACGAGGATACCTGGCACATCTCCGGCCCGGCGGGGCAGGCGGTGGGCCTGGGCGTGCGCTGGTATACCCCGATCGGTCCACTGCGTGTCGACTGGGCCTGGAATCCCGGTGAGCGTTTCGGCGCCGACGACCCGTGGGCCGTGCACGGCGCGATCGGCTTCGCCTTCTGATCAGATCCAGACGGCGATGGCGACAGCCGCGGTGGCGGTGAGATGCGTCAGGATGGCCATGCGTACGCCCGGCACGTAGCCCCGGGGCGCACGGGGCCGGCGCAGGATCCGGAACGCGAGGGTCGCGGGAATGGCTGCAAGCAGGCCGAGCAGCGCGAGCGGCGGTAGATGGTCGAGGTGGACGGCGGTGACCAGCAGCCCCAGTGCGGTTGCTGCCAGGCCGAGGTGGAGCGTGGCGCAGACCGCGGGCCCCCAGCGCACCACCACCGTGCGCTTGCCGCCGGCGGCGTCGGCCTGGCGATCGGGAAACTCGGCCGCGAAGAGGATGTTGGCCGCGAGCAGGCCGACGATCACCGCCGGTAGCACCGCGTCCCAGGACCAGCGCTCGCCAGCGATGCGGTAGGCGCAGAGCACCGGTAGGATGCCGAAATCGAGCATGATCACCGGCAGGCCGAGGCCACGGTAGTCGAGCTGCAACGGCGGGGCGGAATAGGCCACCGCGGTGAGGAGACCCACGGCGAGGAGCGGCAGGATCAGCCAGGTGGTCGTGGCGGCGAGCACGCAGGCGATGAGCGTGGCGAGCCCGAGACAGACCCAGGCGGACCGGAATATGTCGCTCGGGCGTAGTCGCTGCTCCTGGATGAAACGGCTGCCGCCAGCGAAGGGCGGCACCGGATCGGGGTTGTTGTCGTCAACCCCGCTCAGGTGGTCGTAATAATCGTTGAGCAGGTTGGCGCCGGACTGGACGCAGACCCCGCCGATCAGCACCAGGACCACGATCCACGCCTGCAATTCGGCGCCGTGGCGCGCGGCGAGGCCGATCGCCACGACCAGCGGCAGCACGGCCACCGGCAGGAACTGTGGACGCGCAGCCGCGAAGAGCGTGATCGCTGTGGCCATCGTCGCCGAGCGTCAGGCACGAGTGGTGCGGCGAGGCCGCGACCGCTCAAGCGCCCGGTTCGGTAGTCTGGTGATCAGGATCCTTCGCTTGCAGATATCCAGAAAGGCTCCGAGTCGCTTGAGCGTATCGAGCCCGAGCACGGCCTGATACCTGCCCGAGAAGATATGGGGCATGTCGAGCCCGTGGATCCGCCGCAACGGCAGTTCGTACGCGCCGGTTCCGAGCCATGCGATGGAATAGACGGCGGTGGAGTCGTTGAGCCCACCTGCCGTTGGGACGGCGGCGTTGTCGCCGGCGAGAGGGCGGAGCCCCCATTGGCGTGCCAGCGTGTTGGACAACACGGTGGCATTGGCCCCAGAGTCGACCAGCGCCCAGGTCTTTCTGCCGTCCACGCGCAGCGGCACGGTCCAGTGGTCGTTATCGCCGTACCGGTACGCGCGAACGATCGCGATCGGATCTGGGGTGGCCATTGCCGACGATCAGGCGTTCGCCGTGCCCGGTAGCAGGCTGCGACCGGGCCGGCCGAGCACCTCCCAGCCGACCACGCCAAGGCCGGGGGCGTGGGCGAGGACGGTGATCCACATCGGGTCGATCATCTGCCCGCCCGCAACCAGTTGCGCGCTGCCGTCCTGCAGGCCGTAGAGCCAGTAGGCCGGAGCCATCGCTGTCCACAGCATGAAGCCGAAACTCCGCGTGAAGGGGAGCAGCAACACCAGCGGGGCGAGCTGCCAGGGCGCGAAGGTTGGCAGACAGATGACCAGCAGCGCGTAGAGCCGGGCGAGGATCATCGCCGGGTCGTCGTCGCCGAGGCGTCGGGCGAAGTAGACGATGAGCACGCTGCCGAGGACGAAGAAGGAGGCGAGCGCGGCGGTGATCACGGGATCGAGCTGGCCCGGCTCGAGCGTGGGATCGTCGAGCAGCGCGCGTAGCAGCGGGATCAGCACGCCGGGCGCGGTGCCGGCATCGCCGAACGCGGTCACCAGCGGCGCGCCGGCGTGGATCAGCGGGATGTAGGCCGCGGCGAGGATCACCAGCGGAACGATACAGATGCGCCAGTTCCAGCGCGGCAGACGCACCAGCATGGCGAAGCCGATGATCGGTTTGACCAGCGCGGCGAGGGTCAGGCTCACCGCCGAACCGAAGGGGCGGCCCTTCTCGCTCCAGGCGAGGCCGAGCGCGAGCAGCAGGATGGCCAGCGCGGCGAGGTTGCCCTGTCCGGTGAGGAACAGGGGCCCGAGCGGGTTCCAGGCCAGGGCCACGCACAGCGCCGGCGGCAGGTACCGCCGCACCAGCATGCCGATGACCAGCGACAGCGCGATCGCCTCGCAGATGAAGGCGGCGAGTTTGAACACCCAGGGGTTGGGGCTGGCGTGCGCGAGGATCGTCGCCGAGAGCAGCGTGCCCGGCGCGTCGACGAAGTCCCAGGCGTCGCGGTCGACGTTGAGCGACTTCTCGATGAAGGCGCCGGCCGCCTGCTGTTCCTCCCAGTTGAGGATGTCGAGCCGTTCCGGGTCGTCGGGGGCGAGCGCGTAGGGGTTGACCGCCTGGCGCACCTGGCTGCCTTCGACGATGTAGCGACCGACCATCGCGCCGGGTTCGATGCCCGGTCCGGGCTTGCGTGCCAGCTCGGTGACCACCGGCCCGGCGGCGGGCGCCTGGGGCTGGTCCCACGGCAGGGGCGGACCGAGGGTGGTGAGGCGGAAGGCCAGCGCGGCGATGGTAATGATCAGGAAGGTGCCGCGCCCGTGGGGGCGCAGACGGGTGGTGGTCACCGCAGCGAGGTAGAGCACGCCGAGAGCGAGGCCGACGCCGGTGAACAGCAGCGGGGCGTCGCGCCAGTTGCCGGGGTAGGCGGCGAGCAGGAGGTAACAGCCGAGCGACAGCAGGGCGACCACGCCGAGGTGGAGCCAGGCGCGCCGGACCAGCGGTTCGCCATCGGGGCCGGGCGGATGCGCGATCGCCGGCCGGATGGTGCGTTGCCACCAGTTGCGCAGCGAGAGCACACCGACCCAAGCGAAACCGCTGATGAACACCAGGAAGATCGGCGCGAACACGGTGATGCCGACGATCTGCCCCAGCAGGGCCCACAACGCGGCGAAGCACTCGGGGATGCCGCTGTGAGTCGAGGCGCGATAGCTGCCGGCGCCGGAGCCCTTTTTGGGCGTACGGACGAAGGGAGAGGCCACCCCGGCGAAGGCCTCGATGACCCCGCGGGTGTTGGACAACGCCAGCCCGGTGCCCATGGCGGCGAGCACCGGCATGTCGCCGAAGATCCGTTTCCAGCTCGACGAGCGCAGCCGTCGCTGGCTGTGGATGTAGATGGAGAACGAGGCGAACATGCCCAGCGCGATCGCCAATACGCTGAGGATCACCACCGGCATCGGGCGGTAGGGCATCAGCCACAGCGCCAGCGGCCCCACCACCAGCGAGAGCACCACCAGTGCGTTGACCCAGTAGTGGGTCATGTGCATCGTGGCCGAGAATTTGTGGCGCAGGCTCCAGTCCGAGGCCCACACCCGGCCGAGCAGCTTCTTGGCCACCTGGGTCGAGCCCTTGGCCCAGCGGAACTGCTGGTTGCGCCACGAGTCGATGTCCTCGGGCAACTCACCGGGGACGTCCATGCCCATACGGTAGGTGTTGTGGTAACCGGCCAGCAGGGCGCGGTAGGAGAGGTCGATGTCCTCGGTGATGGTTTCGTGCTGCCACCCACCGGCGGCGTCGATCGCCTCGCGGCGCCACATGCCGCAGGTGCCGTTGAAATGCTGCGGCAAGCGGGCCCAGGCGCGCGCGGCCTGTTCGATGCCGAAATGCCCGTCCAGGCCGATGTGCTGCGCGCGGGTGATGGGGTTGGCGCGTGGGTTGAGGTGCTCCCAACGCCCCTGGACCACCGCCAGCTTTGGATCCGTGAGGAAGGGGCGGATCGCCCGCTGGATGAAGTCGGGATGGGGAATGAAGTCGGCGTCGAAGATGGCGATGAACGGCGCGTCGTTGCAGGCCATCGCCTCCTGCAGCGCGCCGGCCTTGAAGCCGGTGCGGTCCTCGCGATGGAGGAGCACGATATCGTGGCCGTCGGCGGCGAGCCGGTCGACCGTGGCCTGGCAGATGCCGGTGGTGTCGTCGGTGCTGTCGTCGAGCACCTGGATCGAAAGCAGGTGGCGCGGCCAATCGAGCCGGCAGGCGGCTTCGATCACCCGGCTGGCCACGTCGCGTTCGTTGAACACCGGCAGCTGGATCAGGACACGCGGCAGCTCGCTCTCGGGAGGCAGCGGGGTGGCCAGCTCGTCGGCCTCGGCCTGCAGGGCGCGGTCGTAGTTGCGGCGGAAATGGTACAGCAGCCACAACGAGTGCAGCGCATAGAGCAACATGCCCGCCATCGACACGCCGAGCAGCGAGACGGTGATGAGGCCGATCAGGTCGAGAGGGCTGAGAGGCATGGCGTCTCGCGCAGACGGCCGCGGCCGTCAAACTATAGGGCACGCGGCCCAGAAATGTGCGTGCATAGATATAGGGAGGGGGTCGCAGCGATCAAGGCCCGGTGGGGCGCGGCCAATCCGGGCCGCTGGGGGGTCCGGCTTGCGCGGCAGCGGGCCCGGTGCTAGTCTGATGCACATGCGTACCCTGCCGCTCTTGGCCCTGATGCTCGTCTGGCTCGGGGGTTGCGATTACTACCGCACGTCGATGGATGCCGTTCCCGATCGCGGGGGGCACGCCTATCAGGTCGGCGCACCTGCGGGCAGTGCCAGGCCGCTGCCCCCGGCGACCCGCGATCCGGCACCGGTGGCCAGCGGCAACCAGGTGGTGGTCGAGCCCGGGCAGCACCTGTATGCCATCGCTGATGCGCACAACGTGCCGCTCGATGACCTGATCCGGGTCAACGATATCACCACCCGCCCGGTGCCTGCGGGCACGGTGTTGGTGCTGCCGGCGCGATGAGCGACGGTTCGCCTCCGCCGATCCTCCTCGCCACCGGCAATCCCCACAAGGTCCGCGAGGTCGGCGAGATCCTCGCGACCTGCGGGATCACCTTGTTGACCCCTGACGACGTCGGTGGCCTGCCCCCGGTGATCGAGGATGGCGCCACCTTCGCTGCGAATGCGTCCAAGAAGGCGCTCGCCGGTCTGCGGCATACGGGGCATTGGACCCTGGCCGACGATTCGGGCATCGAGGCGCGGGCGCTCGACTGGGCCCCGGGCGTGCACAGCGCCCGTTTCGCCGGCGAACCCTGCGACGATGCGGCCAACAACGCCAAACTCGATGGCTTGCTGCGCGTGGCGGACGATCGCCACGTTCGTTACCGCTGCGTCATCGCGCTCGCGCGCCCGGAGCACGAGGTGCTGACCTGGGAAGGCACCTTCGCTGGCGAGTGGATCTCAATGCCACGCGGGGACGGCGGCTTTGGCTACGATCCGCACGTGTGGCTGAGCGACTGCGGCAAGACGGTGGCCGAACTCGATCCGGCCGACAAGCACGCCCGCTCGCACCGCGGGCAGGCTCTGCGGCGATTCGCGGCCTGGCTGGCCGAGCGCTGAGCGGCGGGCGGGGCTTCAGCCGACCAGCAGCTCGGACACGCGGCTGTCGAGTGCCGCCTGATCCTTCGCGAAGGCGGCCAGACCGGCGCGGCTGAGCAGCGCGTCGACCGCCACCTCGCCCGCCGCGATCGCCGCGCGCCAATGGCCGTGATCGGGGATCTTGCCCTGGGCGCAGAGCGCTTCGCGGTCGGCCTCGCTCCAGTCCGGGAACAGATCGCTCAGCCCCGCGCCCGCGAGCACCGCGACGAGGTCGTCGGGCCGCTCCGGCGGATGGGCCTGCAAGCGCTCGCAGGCCTGCTGCAACTCCGGCGACAGCTCCCACAGCACGCTCAGGCGGTCGTCGTCGCTGGCGCCGGTGAGTTCGAGCTCGGGATCGTCGCCGCTGTGATCACGCAACGCGGCGCCATCGAGCTTGCTCGCCGATTGCGTGGCGAGCGCGGGTGGGAGGGTGAGCACATCGAGGCCCGCGAGCGCGGCGAGGTGCTCCGGACAGCGCAGGCTGGCGCCGATCTGGCGACTACGGCCGTCCGCCAGAGCGCGCAGCGCACGTTGGCTGGCCCACGTCGCCTTGACCCCGGCCTGGTGGCCAGAGCCGAGACCGTTGTCGGTGATGTAGGCGTCGATCCGTCCGAGGAACACGTTGACGTAGTCCGGACGGGCGAAGGTGGCGGCGAGATGGTTCTGCCGCGCAGAGAACCCGAGCGTGAGGTTGACCGGGACCTGTTCGGCAACCAGCGTACGGGCAGCGATCAGCCCGGCAGGGGTCAGGGGCAGCTTGATGAGGAAACGCTCGGGGCAGAGTGCGTGGGCGCGACGCGCGTAGCGCAGCGTGGTGGTCGGATCATTCGCCAGCGCGGTGTGCAGTTCGACCGAGATGCGGGCGCAGAAGCGCTGGGCCAGCCGCAGGCCGTGGTGGACGTTGAGCAGGAAGGCGATCTCGCTGACCTGGGTCGCCCGCGGCACCATCGCCAGCAGGTCGGCCGCATGGCGGATCAGCTCATCGTAGGTGCCCTTCTGCACCTCGGCGTTGAGCAGGCTGTTGTTGGTCGTCAGGCCGCCGAAACTGCCGCACCACAGCGCTTCGGCCGACTCCATGTCGCCCGTGTCCAGCCAGGGCTCGGTCCCGCTGTCCTCCAGTTGTTGCCAGAAGGCGCAGTCGTGGGCCGGAACCGGCGCGAGGAAGTCGAGGTGCTCCTGCGCCAGGGCGTCGATCGCCCGTTGGTGCTTGGTGATGTCGCGCAGGAGGTGTACGGAGGTCGAATTGTCCATGAGCGGATCCCTACCCCGTATACTAGCGCTGACGGGGCGACTCCGATAGGGCAAACCACACGATCGCACTGACCGGCAGAGCGGGCAGCAAGCTCAAGCCGGCGGGGAAACCGGGTTGCGCCCCGCCGCGGTCCGTTGGCGCGGGTGCGCGCCTTCCTGCCGAGCGGTCGCGGTGGCATCGTCCCCGAAACGAGCGTGAATACACGCCGTCGTCCGTGCGATCCGGAGATGGGGGCGCGCGCGGCGAGCGCGGAATCAGACCACGTTCTGTGGCGTGCCGGCAAGAAAGGCGCGCAGGTTGTCGATCACGCAGTCGAGCAGGCGTTGGCGCGAGGCGGTGGTTGCCCAGGCGACATGGGGCGAGACGACGCAGTTGGGAGCGAAGAGCAGCGGGTTGGCCGGCGAGGGGGGCTCGGTCGCGAGCACGTCGACCCCGCAGCCGCCGAGTCGCCCCCGGCGCAGCGCTTCGGCGACGGCGTTCTCGTCGAGCAGCGCGCCGCGCGCGGTGTTGATCAGCAGGGCAGTGGGCTTCATCAGCCCCAGGGCCTGGCTATCGATCAGACCGCGGGTTTCGTCAGTCAGCGGGCAGTGGAGGCTGATCACGTCGCACTCGCGCAGGACGACCGGGAGTTGGGCGAAACGGACGGCGCCGTCGTTGCCGCTGGTCCGGCTCGCTGAGGTGGCGGCGACGTGCATGCCCAGGGCGTGGGCGATGGGCACCACGGCGCGGGCGATGGCGCCGTAGCCGATCAGGCCGAGGATCTTGCCCTGCAACTCCAGCAGCGGGCGTTCCCAGAAGCAGAAGTCGGGGTTGCGCGACCAGGCGCCTTCGCGGCAGGCGGCGGCGTGCAACCCGATGTGGTTGGTCAGCTCGAGCAGCAGCGCGATGGTCATCTGGGCCACGCTCGGGGTGGAATAGCCCGGTACGTTGGACACGGTCACGCCATGCTCGCGGGCCGCATCGCGGTCGACGATCTCATGGCCGGTGGCGGTGATGCCGATGTACTGCAGCGCGCCGAGGCGGTCGAGCGTTTCCCGGTCGAGCCGGACCTTGTTGGTGATCGCGACCTCGGCGCCCTCCAGGCGCTCGACCACCTCTTCGGGGGCGGTGCGGTCGTGGACGATCACCTCGCCGAATTCCTCGAGCGGGATCCAGCTCAGATCGCCGGGGTTCATCGCATGGCCATCCAGGATCACGATACGCATGGTGCCCAGTGTCGGGGTGAGCCGGCCGCTGCCAAGGGGCGAAGCGTGGCGGCGGCATTGATCGGCCGGGGTCGCCGCCCTAACCTCGTCGCATGAGCGATGAGAACGGCGTCTGGCGTTGCCGTGTGTGCGGCTACATCCACCACGGAACCCAGCCCCCGGAAAGCTGTCCCATCTGCGGCGCACCGGCCAGCGATTTCGAGGCCAGCGTGCAGCCTGCGCCCAAGGCGGCGCAACAGGCGCCCGGTGCCTGGCGGTGCCTCAATTGCAGCTACGTGCACAGCGGTGCGGCTCCGCCCGACGAATGCCCGGTCTGCGGTGCGCGCCACGACCGCTTCGTGCCCGCCCAGGAGGACGGCGATCAGGCCGATGGCGGCTATACCGGGCGCATCGCAGTGCTTGGCGCCGGCATCGCCGGCGTGGCCGCGGTCGAAGCGATCGCACGGGTTGCCCCCGCGGCACAGGTGAGCCTGATCGGGGCCGAGGACGAACTGCCCTACTACCGGCTCAACCTGACGCGCTACCTCGCCGGTGCGCAGGACCGCGCCGCGTTGGCCATCCATCCGCGTTCATGGTACGAGGAGCGAGGCGTCGCACTGCACCTCGGTACGCAGGTCGCGTCCATCGACACCACGGGCAAGCGCCTGCTGTTCGCCGACGGTGCGCCGCTGGGCTGGGACCGGCTGGTGCTGGCCGCCGGCGCGCACCCGTTCGTGCCGCCGCTGCCCGGCAACGAGCTGCCCGGCGTCCACTGCATCCGTACCCTCGCCGATGTCGAGGCGGTGCGTGAGCGCTGCGGCAAGGGCCTGCGCTGCGTGTGTATTGGCGGCGGCATCCTCGGGATGGAGGTTGCCGCCGCGTTGGCCGCGCAGGGGGCGCAGGTCGAATTGCTCGAAGGACATGGCTGGTTGATGCCGCGGCAGCTCGACCGCCGCGCGGGCGAGCTGCTCCAGGAGCACGCCGCGAACATGGGTATCACCGTCATCAACGAGGCCCGGGTGGCCCGGATCCACGGCGATGAACGGGCGCACGCGGTGGTGCTCGACGACGGGGCGAGCCATCCGGCCGACCTGGTCACCGTGACCACGGGAGTGCGGCCGAACACGCATCTCGCCCGGCGCATCGGTCTCGATGTCCGCCGCGGCGTGGTCGTCGACAACCACATGCGCAGCTCCTGCCCCGACATTTTCGCCGCCGGGGACATCGCCGAACACGCCGGAACGGTCTACGGCCTGTGGACTCCGGCGCAGTCGATGGGCGCTATCGCCGGGATGAACGCGGCTGGCGCCGCGGCCGAATTCGGCGGGATCCCGCGTTCGAACACGGTCAAGGTGATCGGGGCCGACGTATTCTCCATCGGCACGATCGAGCCGCCGGACGGCAGTTACCGGGTGGTCAGCGGCGAGGACGGTGGCGTCTACCGCCGGTTCGTGGTCCGGGATGGCTGCCTGGTCGGCGCGGTGCTCTTCGGCGCGAGCGAGCTCGCGGCGGCGGTGCGTATCGCCGTCGAGGAGGGGCTCGACGTGGCCCCGGCGCTGGCCAACGAGGATGCCGGCGAGCTGGCCGCCTTCCTCGCCGAACGCGCCTGATCAGAAGCAGGCGAGG
>JBEPXK010000031.1:0-14873 GCA_041641915.1 Planctomycetota bacterium | reverse complement strand
GAAAACCACCCCTCGGTCGGCCGGTCGCCCAGCCAAGCCTGGCTGGGCTCCACTCGCTGGCGGTGCCGAGGTTTGGGGCTCTGAGGGCCCCGTCTCAGGGCTGCGCGGCGGGCCGCCGGGTGAAGAAGCCCAGCGCGACGAGCAGCGGCCCGACGATGACGCAGACCATCGCGGTCTCGCGATACGAGCGGATGGTGCCGCCGTAGAAGGCGTGGGCGAGCATGCGGTGCAGGCCGGTGCCGATCTGGGCCCGGACCTCGAGCTCGATCAACAGGCCGTAGGCGGCCATCACGGCCCCCGCGACGATCAGCGACCAGGCCAGCAGGCTGCGCATGGCACCAGCGTAGCGGGGCGACCTGGCTGTGCACCCCCTGCGCGTCGCGCTGGCCGGGCGTGGACCGTGCGTGTCGGCGACCTACACTCTGCCCATGGACGATGCGCAGGGCTCCAAAGAGCAGGGCCGGCTGGGCGCGGTGGTCGCGGCCGCGCTCGAGCGGCATCGTGGCCTGCTGCGTGAAGAGATCGATCTGGCCCGCGAGCACGGCTTCACCCCGCCGATCAGCCTGCTGCACCTGAGCGATGACGCCGCCACCCCGCAACTGCTCGACGTGCTCGAGGAACTGCTGGCGGAGGCTTTCGAGGCGCGCGCGCGGATGCAGCGCCATCTCGCGCAGCGTACCGACGAACCTGCGCCGGTTGCCGCGCAGATGCACTCGCCGGGTCTGGTCGCCCGCATCGCACAGCTGATCGACGGCATGTCCAGCGTGCTGCCGGAGGACGAGGACCCGCGCACGGCCACCGCGCGCCTCCAGCGCGAGGCTGACCGGCGCAAGGCGACGATCGACAAGCTGGTGGCCAAGGCCTACGACCAGGGGCGGACCATCGCCCGTCTGCGGGGCATGCTCGGCGCGTTGGCCGGCGAGAGCAGGTCGGCAGCGCTGGCCGAGGCCGCGCTGGGCGACCTGCCTGACTACGACGATGTCCACGAGCATCCGATCGTCCTCGCCGACGACGATTGGCCGACCGGCTGACTTCCATCCAGTGCGAATCCACGCCGCTTGTCGTGGACTGGACGCCGGGGCGGACTACCATGCCGCCATGCGCCGCGCACCTCTCTGGTCTGTACTCCTGGGCCTGATCCTGCTCCTGTCGCCCCGCGGGGCGACCGCCGAGAACAACGACGACGAGCCCGGCTCCGGGGCCGTGGACCAGCCCGCTTCGACCACGGAAACGCCCGCCGTTGCCCAGGGCGATGAGGGAGCGGGAATCCGTCTCGAACCGCCGCCGGCGCGTCCGCCGGGTAGCTATGGCGTCGTCGCCCGAATCACCATCGAGGGCATGATCGACAAGTACGTCATGGCCTATCTCGAGCGCGCTCTGGCCGAGGCGCGTGACCGCGGCGCGGATACCGTGCTGACGGTTATCGAGAGCGACGGCGGCCTGCTCTTCGCCGGGCGCGAGATGATGAAGCAGGTGCTCGACGCGGCCAACGACCACGGCCTGCGCATGATCGCCTACGTCGACTACAAGGCGATCAGCGCCGCGGCGATGATCGCCTACGGCCATCAGGAGGTCTACATCACCTCCAGCGCGACCATCGGCGATATCGGCGTCATCCGTCAGACCCCAGAGGGCGAGATCAGCTACGCGCCGGAGAAGATCGAGACCGTGGTTCGCGAGCTGCTGAACCTGGCGGCCGACAACAACGGCTGGAATTCCGCCCTGCTGCGCAAGATGACCGCCCGTAACCAGGGGCTCTACGCCTACCATCTCGCCGATGGCTCGTGGCACATGGTGCTCGAGGACGACGTGCCCCAGTTCGAGGCCACCCACCCGGAGTTCGACCCCGAGGACCCGGAGCAGAAAAAGGTGCTCCTGCTCGGCGAGGACCGCCTGCTGACCTACACCGGCACCCGCGCCGAGCATCACGGGATGGTCACCGCGGTGGTCGATGACCTCGATGCGCTCTACCAGCGCACCGGCATCGGCCCGCAGGCGATCATCGCTCTGCCGATGACCTTCAACGAACGTCTCGCGCGCGCGCTCGGGGGCTGGGCGCCGCTGCTCGCCGGCCTGGCGATCCTGTTCGTGTTCTTCGAGCTCAAGACCGCCGGGGTCGGCCTGTTCGCCATCCTCGCGGCGATCTGTGGCGGGCTGTTCCTGATCTGCCAGTATTACGCCCAGATGGCTGGCAACATCGAGATCGTGTTGTTGCTGCTCGGCATCGGTTTGTTGATCACCGAGTTCTTCACCGCCTTCGGCGGCGGGCTGATCGGGATCGCCGGCGGCGCGATGGTCGTGTTCGGCCTGCTGCTCTCGTTCATGAGCGACGCCTTCCAGTTCGACCCCGGCGCGCCGGAATTCGTCTCTTCGTTGAGCTACGCCGCGATGCGCGCCCTGTTCGCGATCGTGGTGATGTGCGTCGGTCTCGCGGTCGCCGTGGCGGCGCTGCCGCACAGCCGACTCGGCAAGCGGCTGGCGGTCACCGTCCAGATCGACGGGACCTCCGGGGCCGAGGGTCCCAGCTCGCCGGTTGGCCAGTGCGGCGTCGCCCTGAGCGCGCTGCATCCGGGCGGCAGCGTGCTGGTCGACGGCGAGGAGTGCAGCGCCCAGAGCGAGCACGGCGTCTTCATCGCCAAGGGCGGGCGGATCGAGGTCATCGGTCGGCGCTTCGGCGAGCTGGTGGTCCGCCCACTCGCCGAGCAGACAGAGGATGTGGACCCGGAGGAAGTACTGGGATGAACCCGTGGACCCTGGTGCCGGCAGCATGGCTGCCGGAGCTGTCCCATCTGCTCAACCTGATTCTCGGCGTGGGCCTGCTCTTCGCCGGCAGTCTGCTGATGGTGCTCGAATTCATCTTTCCCTCGGCCGGCATCCTCACCGTCGGTGCGGTCGCCTGCGCGGTCGGCGCGGTCGCCCTGGCCTTCCAGGCCGGCACGATCTGGGGCTGGGTGTTCATCGTTCTGGTTCCGGTGTTCGGCATCGCTGCGCTGCGCGTCGGCCTGCAGCGCCTGCGGCGGTCGAAGCTCGTCGCCCAGGATCCGATCGTCGGCAACGCCGGTTACCACCACTACGTCGAACGGCTCGGCATCGGCCCGGGCAGCGAAGGCGTGCTGGTGACCCACGCCCGGCCGACCGGGCGCGCGCGGTTCTCCGGCGGCGAATGCGACATCCAGGTCAAGGGGTCACCGTTGGATGCCGGCGCGGCGGTCGTGGTCCGGCAGATCACCGGAGCGACCGTGTTCGTCGTTGCCGCCGGCCCCCGCAGCGAGTAGAAGACCCCCTCCACCGTTTTCCCTTCCCTCGCCGAGGAGTCTGAGATGTTCGATGAAACCGTGCAACAGGCCAATGCAGCGCTGATCGTCCTGGTGGTCGTCGGCATCCTGGTGCTGGTGTTCCTGTTCATGATCGGCCAGGCGCTCAAGCTCTGGTTGCAGTCGGTATTCTCCAACGCCCAGGTCTCGCTGGTCCAGATCATCCTCATGCGCCTGCGCAAGGTCCGGCCGGATGTGATCGTCAACAACCGCATCAATGCGGTGAAAGCCGGGCTCGACCTGTCGGCCGACCAGCTCGAAGCGCACTTCATGGCTGGCGGTCGCGTCGGGCGCGTGGTCAAGGCGCTGATCTCGGCGATGAAGGCCGACATCGCGCTGACTTTCGACCGTGCCTGTGCCATCGATCTCGCCGGTCGCGACGTGCTCGAGGCGGTGAGCACCTCGGTCAATCCCAAGGTCATCGACGTGCCCTCCGGACAGATGGGGCGCGACACCATCGACGCCATCGCCGGCGACGGCATCCAGCTCAAGGTCAAGGCTCGGGTCACCGTGCGCACCAACCTCGATCGGCTGGTCGGTGGCGCGATCGAAGAGACCATCGTCGCCCGTGTCGGCGAGGGCATCGTCACCACCATCGGCTCGGCCAAGCACCACATGGAGGTGCTCGAGAACCCCGACCGCATCTCCAAGGTGGTGCTCGAGAAGGGGCTCGATAGCGGCACCGCCTTCGAGATCCTCTCCATCGACATCGCCGACGTCGACGTGGGCACCAACGTCGGCGCCCGACTCAAGACCGACCAGGCCGACGCGGACCTCAAGGTCGCCCAGGCCCAGGCCGAACGCCAGCGGGCGCTGGCGGTGGCGCGCGAGCAGGAGATGCAGGCGCTGGTCCAGGAGAACCGGGCCAAGGTCGTGCTCGCCGAAGCCGAGATCCCCAAGGCGATGGCCGAGGCCTTCCGGAACGGCCAGTTCGGGATCATGGATTACTACAACATGCAGAACGTCATCGCCGACACCAAGATGCGCGAGAGCATCGGCGACGAAGACAAGAACAAGAACGATCCGAACCGCTGATCCGCCGGGACCTCCATGGGACTGTTCGAAGAGATCCAGAAGCATATCGAAGAGGCCATGCGCGAGGCCGAGGGCCGGCGCGCGCCGCAGCGCCCGGCCCAGCAGCAGCGCCAGGGGCAGCGCCCCGCGGCGGCCGGGCGCCAGCCACCGGCACAATCGCGCCACGGACACTCCCCGGCGCATGAACCGGCGCCGCCCCCGAAGCAGCGCCCGGCGCAGCGTTCGACCGATGAACACGAGCAGGCCAAACGTCGCCGCGAGGCGGCCGCCCGTGCGCGCGCCAGCGCAGCAGAAGCCCAACGCCGGGCTGCTGCCGCACCGGATGCGCGCAGCGCGCTGCTGGCGCAGTTGCGCTCGCGTCAGGGCCTGCGCTCCGCGCTGCTGTTGCACGAGGTCCTCGGAGCGCCGGTGGCCAAGCGCCCGCATTCGAGGCCGCCCTTCCGTCGCGCATGAAGTGGCAGTATCGGCAGGTTCGACAAGTTCCCCTCGGGAACCGGCCAGCGGCTTGCGTCGCACCCATCCACTCGCTAGTTTGAGCCCTCACCATGCCCACCCAACCCGTCCGCAAGTTCGCCATTTCCGTCGATCCCGACGAGGTCGTCGACTTCGAAGAGGATCTGCCGTACTTTGCGCAGAAATTCGCGGAACTGGGTTTCGAACGCGTGACCCCCTACAAGTTCCGTTACCTCGATCGCGAGTGCACCCTGACCGCCGATCTCAAGAGCACCATCGACGGTTTCGAGCTGTGGATCCTGGTTCAGGCGCCAGACATGCACGAGTATCGTCTCGCCCAGATCGCCGAGGCCTTCTGCGCCAGCATCGTCGCCGGGCCGAACACCGGCGTGCACAGCAAGACCTCGACCGCATTCAGCAATCGCACCCCGCTCGACTGAATCGGGCCACGGTGGCATCCTGGCGCCCTCCGGCGTCTGGGCCTTTGACGAGGCCGGGCTGTGGGTCGGGGCCGCAGGCGTATACCCTCATCGCGCCCGGCGCGAGCAGGGTTCATTTGCGTGCGATCCAGACGCGGGGTGCACTTATGTACGTGCGAGGCACATGCCTGTCTCCGGCGATCCGCTTCCCGCTTGCACCGTGTCCACTACAACGTGAATATCGGATCTGCGGAGGTAGATGATTGGCCCTATGGCGCGGCATGACGACATCCAACAGCGGCTTCAGGCCCTCGAACAGTACGAACGAGCGGTTTCCCTGCGCGCCAGCGGAAACCTCGCTGCCGCGCGCGAGGCGCTCGCGGCCAGCATCGACCTGTTCCCCAATCTGCCGCAGGCGCAACAACTGGCCGAGGAGCTCGGCGTGGGATCGCAGGCGGATCCTTTCGCCGGTATCGATCCCAACGATCCGCAGCAGCTGGTAGCGGCGATTGCGCAGGCCCAGCGTCATGAGCGTTGGGATCAGATCCCGGCGCTTGCCGAGGCCCTCGCTGCGCTGGCGCCGGAGCATCTGCCGGCGGTCGCCGACGCGGTGGATGCCGCCTGCGCCCGGCTGATAGCCGATGCGCGTACGACCAACGCCCATATCGCGCGCGGTTGGGCCGATGCCTGGGCCCGCCTGACCCAGCATCCAGCGGCCGTACAGGCCCAGCGCGAGCTGCAGCAGCAGACCCGGGCGTTGGAGCAGGCCGAGGCCGCCCTGCGCAGTGCGCTGGCAGCCGGCGACCCGGCTGCGATCCGACAGGCGGTCGAGCCGGTCGAGGCCTGCCCCGACCGCTTCGAGACCACCGCCGCGCTCGTCGAACGCGCGCACGCCTTCATCACCCGGCGCGATGCCGAATTGCGCTCTGTGCGCCAGCAACTCGACGCCGCGGTCAAGGCCGACCTGCTGTTGGCCTGCAATCTCAGCCGGCAGCTGGTCGAACTCGACGACAGCGAGACCACCCGTGCGTTGCGCGATGACCTGCATCGGCGAGCCCAGGTGGTCACCGATGGCGAGGAGCGCCTGCGGCGCGCCCTGGGCAGCAACACACTCGGCGATCTGCGCACGGCGCTCGCGGCCCTGGTCAATCAGCCGGACCGCCTCGCCGACACCAACGCCTTGATCACCGAGGCGGAAGCACGGCTCGGACAACTCGAAGCGGAGGCCGAGGAGCTGCGCAACCGTTTCGATGGTGGGCCGACTGGTGGCAAGGTCCCCCTGCCCAAGCGCATCCGCATCGTCGAGCGGTTGGCCCGGATCGATCCGGCCGACGAGCGCGTGCAGCAGCTGCCGAAGCTTCGCGGTCGCCTCCAGGAACTGCACGACCGCGAGCAGCATCTCGAGGAACTGATCGAACTGGGGGCCGATCCGAAGGAGATCAGCGTCGAAGCCGACCGCCTGGAGCGTCGTGGCGAACAGGTGCAGTCCACAGTGCGGATCGTCTCGCGGGCGCGCCAGGTCTCGACCGAACGTCAGGAGCGCAGCCGCCGCAGTCGCAAGCGGGCGCTGATCCTCGGCTGCAGCTTCGGTGTGCCCGCAGCGTTGGCCCTGGCTATCTACTTGCGCGATCGCAGCGCACTGGCCGCGATCGAACAGCTGCCGCCATCGCCCGAGCGCATCGCTGCGGCCAGGGACTATCTTGAGCAGACCCACCTGTTCGGCAACGGGGAAGCGCGTCAGCTGCAGAAGAACACCCGTCTGGCGATGGAGGCGGCCGCCTGGCAGCGGGCCACGGCCCCGACCGACGATGCCCGACTGGCGGTTTCGCTGCGCTCCTTCCTGGACACGCACCCGCAGAGCGCGTACGCCGAGCAGGCGCAGACGTGGCTCGCCGCGGTCTCGCACCGGCTGCGCGCTGACAAGCTCGCCGAGATCAAACTCATCCCCGACCGCGTGCGACGCGCGGCTGCGTTGGCCGATTTCCTTGCCGAACATCGCGCGGCCGCAGCCCCGGAGCTGATCGCCGAGGCCGAGGCGGCGCGTGCGCACATCGCCGGGGTGCTCGATGAGCAGGCGTGGGCCGCGGTGCAGGAGATAGATCAACCGCAACGGCGACTCGCGGCGGTGCGCGCCTACCTCGAGCGCACCGATCCGGTCCACGCGGCAGAGGCCCGCGAACTGCTCGCCGCGACCGAGATGCACCTGGCCGCAGCCGAGCGCGACGCGGCAGATGAACGCACCTGGCAGGCGGCGCTGCAGAAGGAGGATCCCCGCGCCCGGGCCGCGGCGATCACGGACTATCTCGCCAGCACCGAACGCGATGTCCATCGCGCGCAGGCCCAACGCCTGCTCGCCGAGCTCGCCGAGGCGCGCGACGCTTTGGCCTGGGCGCGCACGCAGGAAGGGTCGCCCAGCGATCGCCTCGCCGCGGTCCGGGCCTATCTCGCCGCCGACGACCTGCCGCGTCGAGCGCATCTCGCGCAGGCCGAACAGCTGGTGGAGCGCCTGCGCAAACAGCTCGATACCCGCTTGTGGGAGGCGACCGCCGCAGCGGATACCGTCGACGCCCAACGAGCCGCGATCGCCGGGTATCTCGAAAATACCGAAATAGGTCTCTACCGGGAGCAGGCACAGCGCCGACTCGATGCGCTCGATCGGCGCGAGGATGAAAGGCGCTGGCTCGCCGCGGCGAGCATCGCCGATCCCGTGCGACGGTTGACGGCGATCGAGGGCTACCTCGATCGCGAACAGACCCGCTATTACGAGGACGAGGCCCGGCGCCGGCTGCAGGCCACGCTGGCCGAACTCGAACGGGTGCCGGTGGCGGTGGCCCGCGAGTTCCCGCTCTCCATTCTCGCCCGCTTTTCGACCGAAGCGCTCGCCCGCTTCCCCGATACCGCCCTCGCGCGGTTGAGCGGGCTGCCCACCAGCCAGCTCGCCGAGCTCGATCCGCAGATCCTCGTGCGTCTACCACGAGAGACGATCCGCCGCCTGCCGGTGCATGTGCGTGCGCGCGTGACCGTCCACCCGCCCTGGGCCACGCGCGCGGGCACCGATCGTTATGGGCGCTGGGCCGAGATCACGCTCGACGACGGCGCGCCCCCCTTGCGCCTGCGCTATGTCTTCGCCGGCGCCCTGCCCGATCGGGCGGCGCTGTTTCGCGGGGTCTGGATGCTCGATGGCGAGGTCACGCGCGCTCAGTGGGCCGAAGTGGTCAGCGCCCGTTCGGATCCCAGCGCCGAGGACGCACCGGACGACGCGCCGGTCACCCACGTCTCGTGGCGGCACGCGCAGCGTTTTCTCGAGCGTCTGCGGCGCCATCTCGACGCCGAGGACCGCGGCTGGGTCATCCGCCTGCCGCAGCTCGCCGAATTCGAACTGGTCGCCCATACCGTGGACACCGGTCCGCGCAGCAGCGAGTATCCCCAGCCGGCGCGTCTGGACCGCGTGTTCGTCGACCGGGCCGTCGGTCACGCCGCTCGCAGCACCGGCGCGCCCTTGCGGCGTAGCGAACATGCCGCCGATGCCTGGGGCATGCGCGGGGTCCTGGCCAACCTGGCCGAGTGGGTCGCGGACGCGCCGGAGCAGGCGCAGGAGCAGCACTACGCTGTCGGCGGCGATTACACCGCAGCGATGGATGACTGTCACCCGGGCGCACGACGGGTGGTGGCCGACGACGCCCGGCTCGGCACGCTCGGTTTCCGCTTCGTCATCCCCGCCCGTTGAATCGCGGATCAACCGGCGTCGCCGGCGCGACCGGTTGTATCCGGGTTCAGCGGTGAGGCTTCTATGACGGGGGCCTCAGAGCTCCAAACCGCGGAACCGCCAGCGAGTGGAGCCCACCCAGGCTTGGCTGGGCGACCGGCCGATCCACGCCAACCAGGAGGATGGCCCATCCGCTTGCGCTGGGCCGTAGGGGCGGCGCTCCTGAATGGTTGTGTTCAGCGGAGGAATTCGTCGTCGATGAATTTGGTCGAGTAGTCGCCCGAGGCGAAACGCGAATCGCGGATCAGCCGTTGATGAAAGCCGATGGTGGTTCGCGGGCCCTCGATGATGTATTCGTCGAGCGCCTGCTCGAGGATGTCGATCGCCTGGTCGCGATCCCGCCCGTGGACGATCAGCTTGCCGATCATCGAATCGTAGTAGGTGGGGATGGCGTAGCCGCCGTAACAATGCGAATCGAGCCGGACCCCGCGACCGCTCGGCGCGACGTACATCCCGATCCGGGCCGGGAAGGGCGCGAAGTTGTTCTCCCAGTCCTCGGCGTTGATCCGGGCCTCGATGCTGTGGCCGTTGAGCACCACGTCATCCTGGCTGAACTCGAGCGGCTGGCCGCTGGCGACCAGGATCTGATGCCGGACGAGGTCGAGCCCGGTGACCATCTCGGTCACTGGGTGTTCGACCTGGAGCCGGGTATTCATCTCAAGGAAGTAGTGCGACTGGCGATCGAGATCGTAGATGAACTCGACCGTGCCGGCATTGGTGTAGCCGGCGGCACGGGCGAGGTTGACGGCGTCGTCGCAGATCTGCTTGCGCTGCGCATCATCGAGCAGCGGGCAGGGGCTCTCCTCGACCAGCTTCTGGTTGCGGCGCTGCACGGTGCAGTCGCGTTCGCCCAGGGCGAGGACTTCACCGTGATTGTCGGCGATGATCTGGACCTCGATGTGGCGCGCACGCTGCACATAGGCTTCGATGATGCACTCGCCATTGCCGAAGGCGGCTTCGGCCTCACGCTGAGCGGCGATGAGATTGCTGGCGAGGCTGGCGTCGTTGTGCGCGATGCGCATCCCGCGCCCGCCGCCGCCGGCGACGGCCTTGATCATCACCGGGTAGCCGACCTCGGCCGCGACCGCGATCGCCTCTTCTGGTGACCGGACCGGGGCTTCGCAGCCGGGCACGGTGGGCACGCCTGCTTCCTTGGCCAGGCCCTTGGCCTTGGCCTTGTTGCCCAGCGCGTCCATCGATTGGCTGGTTGGTCCGATGAACTCGATCTTGCAATCGCGCACCACCTGCGCGAAGTGGCTGTTCTCCGAGAGGAAACCGTAACCCGGGTGGATCGCATCCACGTCGGCGAGTTCTGCTGCGGCGATGATGTTCTGGATGTTCAGGTAGCTGCGGTTGCTCGGGGGCGGGCCGATGCACACCGTCTCATCGGCGAGCATCGCCGGCAGGGTCTCGCGATCGGCGGTGCTGTGCACCAGTACCGTCTCGATGCCCATCCGGCGGCACGTGCGGATGATGCGGAGGGCGATTTCGCCGCGGTTGGCGATCAGGATGCGCTTGAACAAGGTCGGACCCCAGCTGCCAGAGGTGTTCGGTTCAGTCCACCAGGAAGAGGACGCTGCCGTATTCCACCGGCTGTCCGTCTTCGACGCAGATCTTGCGGATGGTGCCCTGCATCCCCTCGCACTTGATTTCGTTGAAGACCTTCATCGCCTCGACCAGGCAGACGACCTGCCCATCGCTGACCGTGTCGCCGACCTTGACGAAGCCCGGGGTGTCTGGGTTGGGCTTGAGGTAGACCGTGCCGGGGATCGGCGAGACGATCTGCTTGCAGTTGCTCTCGTCATCGGCCGGGGCCTGCGGCGTGGCGGCCGGGGCGCTCTCGGCCGCGGGTTGCGGAGCGGCGACCGCCGCTGGCGGGGCAGAATGCATGACCTGCGCCGGCACCGGCCCGACTTTGCTGAGCTTGACTTTGAGGTCGGCCGATTCGACCTCGACCTCGACCAGATCGTGATCCCGCATCAGTCGGGTCAGTTCGCGGATCTTCTTGATGTCCATGGACGCGTCCTCGCGTGTTCGGGTCTTCAGCCGGCGAGTCCCAAAGCTAGGTCGCGCCCCGGGTAAGTCAATCTGTGCCCCGGTGGTCGCCGCGTCCGCGAATCGGCGGCAAATGGCTGTCAGCTCGTCATTTGCGAACCGCGCTGGATACCGCGGAAGAGCATCTCCATCTCGTCGGGGTTGTCGGCGTTGGCCAGGGCGTCCTCGCGGGTGATCTCGCCGCGTTCGTAGAGCTGGAACAGGCTCTGGTTGAAGGTCATGCAACCGAAGTGCGCGCTGTCGGCCATCACCGAGCCCAGTTCGATCGTCCGGCCCTCCTCGACCAGCTGGCGGATGGTCGGTGTGGCCACCATCACCTCGAGGCCGGGGACCCGGCCGGGTCGGCCCGAGCGTGGGATCAGCCGCTGCGAGAGCACGCCCTGGAGCACGATCGACAGCTGCATGCGGATCAGCTGATGCTGATAGGGCGGGAAGAAGTTGATGATCCGTTCCATCGTCTGCTGGGCGTTGACCGTGTGCAGGGTGGAGAGCACCAGGTGGCCGGTCTCGGCCGCATCGATCGCTGCCTGGACGGTCTCCACGTCGCGCATCTCACCGATGAGGATCACGTCGGGCGCCTCACGCATCGCGTTGCGCAGTGCGCTCTGCCAGTCGCGGGTGTCGATACCGATCTCGCGCTGGTTGATCACGCAGCGCTGGTCGGTGTAGCTGTATTCGATCGGGTCCTCGACGGTGATGATGTGGCGGTTGGTGTACTGGTTCATGTACTCGATCATCGAGGCCAGGCTGGTGCTCTTGCCCGAACCGGTGACGCCGGTGACCAGGATCATGCCGCGCCGGAGCATGCTCAACCGCTCCATGGTCTGGGCCGGCAGACCGAGTTCCTGGAAGTTGGGCACGTCGCTCTGCACATGGCGCAGCACGAAACCGATGCGGCCGCGCTGCATGAAGCCATTGACGCGGAAGCGTCCGAGGCCGTCCTCTTCGTGGGCGGTGTCGACCTCGTGGTGCTTGCGGAACATCTCGCGTCCGTACTCGTCGACCAGAACCGAGAAGTAGCGCTTCATGTCGCCCTCCTCGACCGCCGTCTGCCCGAGCTGACGCACCGCGCCGTCGACCCGCACCGACGGCGGCACGCCAACCTTCAGGAACAGGTCGGATGCCCGCAGCTGGACCATGGCCCGGAGGATGTCCTGGATCTCCATGTCGCACCTTTCTCCTCGCCCGCGCCAGACAGCCCCGCGCTGGGATTCGCAATTCCTGCTCCGCCGCGCGGCGGACCGGGATACGCCTACATGGTCTCGCGATCCGGGACCAAGGCAAGGAGCCGATTGGCCAGTTGGTCCACGCCCTGCCCGGAAACGCCGGAGATCGCGGCGACGTCGGGCAGGAACACCGCCCGCGCTTCGCGAGCCTGTGCGTCGATCGGATCCGGCTGACCCGGCTCCGGCGCCGGGCTGCACATGCCCGCTGCGGTCAGCGCCGCGGCCAGCTCGTCCGCCACCTGCGCGAGATCGGTGCGGGCGTCGCCCTTGTTGAGTACCACCAGCTGCCGCTTGGCCGCGAGCACGGCGCTGAAGCGACACAGTTCGGCGTCGAGCACCCGGATGCGTTCGAACAGCTCGCTTGCGCTGCCCTCGGTTCCGTCGACCAGGTGCACCAGCAGCGCGCAGCGTTCAACATGCCGCAGGAAGGTGTGCCCCAGCCCCACCCCCTCCGCGGCGCCTTCGACCAGGCCGGGGATGTCGGCCAGCAGAATCGCACGATCCGGGCGTTCGATCACCCCGAGCTGCGGCTCGAGGGTGGTGAAGGGATAGGCCGCGACCTTGGGCCGCGCCCGGGACAGCCGCGAAAGCAGCGTCGACTTGCCGGCGTTCGGAAAACCGATCAGCCCGACGTCTGCGATCAGCTTGAGTTCGAGGTGCAGCGGCAGGCCAACCCCCTCTTCGCCGTGGCCGTGCTGGCGAGGCGCCTGGTTGGTCGCGGTCTTGTAGCGGGTGTTGCCCCAGCCGCCCTTGCCGCCGGCGGCGACCACCACCCGAGCGCCCTCGTGATCGAGATCGGCGATCAGTGCCCTGGTCTCGCCGTGGCGCACCAGCGTGCCCACCGGCACCCGCAGCACCGCATCCTCGCCGCGCGCGCCGGAGCATTTGCGCCCCATGCCCGGCTGCCCGTTACGCGCTCGCCACTTGTGCTTGCGCACGAAGGCGGAGAGCCCGCTGATACGATCGTCGGCCAACAGGACCACGTCGCCGCCGCGCCCGCCATCGCCGCCATCGGGCCCCCCCTCGGGGATGTACTTCTCGCGGCGGAAGGAAACGCACCCCGCGCCGCCGTCACCCGATCTGACCTCAATGTCCGCATCGTCGTGGAGCACGCGCGCAGCAGAGCGCGCGCCGGGCCCGATGCAAGCCCAGGTGCCCGGCACGGCATACAGGCGTACGCCGGGTGGCATCGGGCCGGACTGCATCTAGGCTGCGCTCATGCTCGATCTCAACGCCTACATCCGCGACGTGCCCGATTTCCCCGAACCGGGTATCGTGTTCAAGGACATCACCCCGCTGCTGCGCGATCACGCGGCGCTCGCACAGACGCTCGACGCCCTCGCCGAGGGCTTCGGTGATGCGGGCATCACCCGCATCGCCGGGGTCGAGTCACGTGGTTTCATCTTCGGCGTGCCCCTGGCGCTGCGTCTGGGCTGTGGCTTCGTGCCATTGCGTAAGCCGGGCAAGCTGCCCTGGACCTGCTCGCGTCGTGAGTACGAACTCGAATACGGTCGGGCGGCGCTCGAGGTCCACACCGACGCCGTCGATGCCGACGACCGCGTGCTGCTGGTCGACGATCTCCTCGCCACTGGCGGGACCATGGCGGCGGCCGTCCAGCTGATCGAGGATCTCGGCGCCACCGTCATCGGCGCGAGCGTGGTCATCGAACTCGCCTTCCTCGCCGGTCGCGAGAAGCTCGCCTGTCCGGTCCACACCCTGCTCACCTACGCCTGAACCGTCTTGCCAGCGGCGAACGGGCGACAAGAATCCGCGCCCGGAAGCGACAGGGCCCAGTAGCTCAGTGGATAGAGCACCGGTTTCCTAAACCGGCGGTCGGAGGTTCGAATCCTCCCTGGGTCGATAGCCGAAGCCCTCCAGCCGGATCGGTTGCAGGGCTTCGGCATGCGGCCCTGTAGCTGTGGGCCCCTTGTGCCATCTCCACCCTCCGCTGCTGTCCGGCCCGTCAGCGGGCGGCGGGACGTCGGACATCCGGAACGCTGTCTTCGCCTGCAGGTGCGCGAACCACGCATTGCTCGCACACGGCATCTGATCTGTTGCCGCGGCCGAGCGGTCCGATGCGGCGGCTCCGATACCTGCATGATGCGCACGCGTCCCGTCGCCCGATCGCCCACGGCTCATCGTGTGCGTTCCTCGCCATGTTCGCGCCATTGACGGGGCCATCAAAGCTCGTTCTGCGCCCGCGAACGGCAAGCACCGTTGCAACACCGGCCGGCCGACCGAGGGGTGGTTTTGTCGAAAATGGGCCGCAGGCCGCGAACCGGCATCGCGCAGCGATAGGTGGCCCCGGTCGGGCCACCGGCCGACGCAGCGCAAGCGCAGCCCCGCAGCGAAGCGAGGAGCAAGCGCCGCTGGGGTGCGCGTGAGCGCGCGAGGGGGCAGCGCCCCCTCTGATAAGAAGCCTCTGTTGATTGTGCGATGAATCTTGCATCCAGGTGCACTATGGGTTGAATGCTTCAATGCTGAGGCTTCCTTCAGAGCTCCGGGAAAGGCTACCAAACCGATCCCGGCCTTGCGCGCGTCAGCGCGCCGCCGAGGGGGTCATGGGGGCCGGGCCGGCCCCCCTCGGCCGACGGAGCCCTGTTTT
>JBEPXK010000030.1:0-14899 GCA_041641915.1 Planctomycetota bacterium | reverse complement strand
GGTGATGGACGATCCCAAGTACGACTGTGTCGGCCCCGAGCGCAAGAACCTGTTCATCGCTTTTCGCGAGACCTGCGCCGCCGACGGCGAGGGGTTCGTGCTCTACAGCTGGCCGCGCCCGGGCTACGATAAACCGCAGCGCAAACTCGGCTACGTGCGATTGATCCCCGAGTGGGACTGGGTCATCGGCACCGGGGTCTATGTCGAGGACGCGGTGGCCGACGCGATCGCGGTCGCGCTCGAGGATCTGCGCGGTATGCGCTACGGTCCCGAGGACCCGCGTACCGGCGATCCGATCGGTTATTTCTGGATCAACGACATGGGCGAACCCTACCCGCGGATGGTGATGCATCCGACGGCGCCGCAGCTCGAGGGCGTGGTGATGAACGACCCGAAATACGACTGCGCCCTGGGGCAGAGCGAGACCAACCTGTTTGTCGCCTTCCGCGAGACCTGCGCCGATGACGGGGCCGGCTTCGTCGACTACAGCTGGCCCAAACCGGGTGCGGCCGAACCCCAGCCCAAACTCGGCTACGTCCGGCTCTACGAACCGCTGGACTGGGTCATCGGCACGGGGGTCTACATCGATGACATTGAGCACCAGGTGGCGCAGAAGCGCGCGGCGGTCGAGGCCCAGACCCACGCGCTGCTGTGGTGGTTGATACCCGGCGTGCTGGTGGTCAGCGGCGCGGTGGCGCTAGTGCTCTCGGTGCGGGCGAACACGCGGATGGTGCGTCCGCTCCAGCGGCTGGTCGGCTCGATCCGGCATTTGGGTGCAGGCGATGCCGCCGCCGCGCGCTCTCAGGCCGCGGACGGGAATGCGGCGGCGGCGCGCAACACCCTCGACGTGGTCCTGGCCGAGATGGGACGGGTGGCGGCGGTGCTCGAGCAACGCTCGCAGACCCTGCATGCGGTCGGCGGGGGTGACCTCGCCCGCCAGGTGGAGCAGCTCGGTGAGCACGACCTGCTCGGGCAGGGGATGCGCGCGGTGAGCGACAACCTCGGTGCGATGGTCGGCACCATCCGTACCAGCGCCGCCGGACTGGGCGAGGCGGCGAGCGACCTCGAACGGGTCTCGGCCGAACTCGAGCAGGGGGCCAACGAGATGGCCGGGCGCTCGGGCTCGTTGACCGAGTTCAGCGAGGCGATGTCGGCTCACCTCGGGACCATCGCCTCCTCCGGTGAGGAGATGTCGGTGACCATCGACACCATCGCCTCGGCGGTGGAGCAGATGGCGACCTCGGTCGCGGCCACCGGCGAGCAGGCAGGGCAGGGCGAGCAGATCGCCAGCGACGCCCTGGGCATGGCCGAGACCGCCAACGGCAAGATGAACACCCTCGGCACCAACGCGACCGAGATCGGCCAGGTGACCGAGGTGATCAAGAACATCGCCCAGCAGACCAATCTGCTTGCGCTCAACGCGACCATCGAGGCCGCGTCGGCCGGCGAGGCCGGCCGCGGCTTCGCGGTGGTCGCGGCCGAGATCAAGGAGCTGGCGGCGCAGTCGTCGCAGGCCGCAGGTCAGATTGCGGGCCAGATCGAGACGATGCAGGAGGACACCACCGGGGCGATCCGCTTCATCGAGCAGGTGTCCGACATCGTGCGCCGGTTGAGCGAATCGATGCACGTGATCGCCGGCGGCGTCGAAGAACAGAAGCGCACCGCGGCCGACATCGCGCGCAACGTGCAGGAGGTCAACGCCGGCGCGACCAGCTACGCCGAGACGGTCGGCCAGATGGCCGCGCAAGGCAACGAGATGTCGGTCAACGTGCGCGAGGTCGACACCGCGGTCAGCGCCTCCAACCAGCGTATCGAACAGGTGCATCGCAGTGCCGCGGACCTCAGCCGGATGGCCGGTGAACTACAGGAGGTGGTGAGCCGCTTCCATCTCGAGAACTGATGCATCGCGACCTCGGGCGTGGACGCTCCTCGCGCGTTGGCTACCGTGCGGTCATGGATCCGCTGGATCTCGATCTTGACGACCCGCTGCTCGGGATGGCCGAGCGCCGGCGCCGGCGCACCAACCTGCGCCGGTTCGTGGTGTTGCTGTGGGTGGTGCCGCTGGTCGCAGCGATCGGTACCATCGGCTATATGATCGAGGGGCTCGCGCCGATCGACAGCCTGTACATGACCGTGATCACCATGTCGACGGTCGGCTTCGGCGAGGTCCAGGAGCTTGGCGCCGGCGCGCGGGTGTTCACCATCTTCCTCATCATCATCTCGTTGGGCATCGTTGGCTATTCGCTGACCGCTCTCGCCGCCTTCCTACTCGAAGGCGAATTGCACAGTATCATCAAGGGGCGCCGTATGGACCGCCGGATCTCCTCTCTGAGCGACCACATCATCGTCTGCGGCTGTGGCAACACCGGCCGCTGGATCGCTGAGGAGTTCCACAATACCAGCACGCCGTTCGTGATCATCGATCAGGACCAGGCCGCGGTCGAGAGCTGGGCCGGCGACCGCGACGTGCTCGAGGTCATCGGCGATGCCACCGATGACGTGGTGCTCGAGTCGGCCGGTATCAAGCGGGCGCGCGGGCTGGTTGCCGCGTTGGCCGAAGACAAGGACAACGTCTATGTCGCGCTTTCCGCTCGCGCTTTCAACGCCGAGCTGCGGATCATCTCGCGCGTGGTCGACGAGGAGAACGCTGGCAAGCTCATCCGTGCCGGCGCCAACCAGGTGGTCTCGCCCAATCGCATCGGCGGTCTGCGCATCGCGTCGGCGATGGTGCGTCCGTCGGTGGTTGGCTTTCTCGACCGGATGCTCTACTCGCGCGAATCCGTGCTGCGGCTCGAGGACGTGCTCATCGCCCAGAACAGCTCGATGGTCGGGCGTTCGTTGCGCGAGCTCGACCTGGGGCGCAAGACCGGCGTGATGATCGTGGCGGTGCGCGGCCCCAACGACGAGTTCCTGTTCAACCCCGGCGGCGACAACCGCATCGATTCGGACAGCGTGCTGGTCGCGCTGGGGTCGAACGAACAGATCGCCGCCCTGCGGCGCTTCGCCACCGGGCGCGAGCGGTAGCTGCCGGGCGGTTGCCGCCCGGCGACCGCTGCCTGTTGCGCCCCCTGCGGCAGCTGAACAATACGACGATGCCGATCGGTCAGCTGGTCCCGGCGCTCCAGGAGGCCCTGGCGGTGCTCGCGCCCCATTCCTGTCACGCCAGTGCCTACGTGCGCCGTGACACCGGCACCCGGGTGCGCACCGACAACCAGGGCAGTGTACCGCTGCCGACGCGTCCGCGTTCGGGCTTCACCCTCACCGCCTGGCGGGGCGGGCGGATCCACGAGGCCTCTTGC
Source organism: Planctomycetota bacterium (assembly GCA_041641915.1). Classification (GTDB taxonomy): domain Bacteria; phylum Planctomycetota; class UBA11346; order UBA11346; family UBA11346; genus SLQH01. The sequence continues at coordinate 11,600 of JBEPXK010000030.1, read as the reverse complement.
GACGACGCGCGGCCGATGACCGTCGCCCGCGAGGCTCGGCGTCTGGCCAAACGTCTGGCCTCGTGCCCGCTGCCGGTCGAGGGGCCGTGTCCGCAGTCGGGCGAGGCGCTGGAACGCAGCTTCGAGCACGAAATGGCGCGCGATAGCCGTGAGGTGCCGGTCGACGAGAAGGTGGAGCTGGGCCGGGCGCTGCGCGAGCACCTGCTCGGCCGCGGCGAGCGTCTGGTCGAAGCGCTGACCGAAGTCGCCGACGTCCACGCCGACATCCTGTACCTCGACGCGCGGCGCCAGTTGCGCCAGCGCCTGCATCGGGTGCGCCAGATCGCGCTGGGCGTGTTCGCCAACGACGCACACCAGGCCCAGCTGCACGACGGCTTCGAGCGCATCGGCGGCTGGGAGCACATGCAGCTCGAGCCCAAGCGCTGGGACGCCCTGCTGCGCGATGGCCCGCGGATCCTCGGCGCGCCGCGGATCCGCGACCCCGGTCGCCACGCGTGTGTGTTCGCGCCCTCCTTCGCCGGCATGTTCGCGCACGAGGCCTTCGGCCACGGCACCGAGCAGGACCTGTTTCGCAAGCGTCGGGCCAAGGGCGCCGAGTACATGGGGCAACAGGTCGCCAGCGAGTTGGTCGACATGTACGACGACCCGAGCAACGGCTGGGCCGCGAGCTATTTCTTTGACGATGAGGGCGTGCTGGCCCATCCGACCCGGATCATCGACAAGGGCACGCTGGTCGCCGGGCTCAACGACGCCCAGAGCGCGGCGGTGCTTCAGGCATCGGGAGCCCAGGTGGCCAAGAGCGCCAACGGCCGGCGCGAGGCCTTCGACCACAAGGTCTACGCCCGGATGAGCAACACCTTCTTCGGATCCGGCGAGAGCGAGCTGGAGGCGATGATCGGCTCGATCGCGCACGGCTACCTGCTGCGCCATCCCTCCAACGGTATGGAGGATCCGCAGGGCTGGGGCATCCAGCTCGAAGGGGCCTACGCCGAACGGATCGCCGACGGCGCCCTGACCGGTGAGGTGTTCTCGCCGGTGGTGGTGACCGGTTTCGTGCCCGATCTGCTGCGCTCGATCAGCATGGTCGGTCGCACGCTCGAGGAGTGCAGCCTGGGCATGTGCGGCAAGGGCTACAAGGAATGGGTCAAGGTCACCGATGGCGGGCCGGCCCTGCGGCTGGAGGCGGTGCTGGCATGACGCTCGAGGATCTGGTCCAGCAGCTGAAGACCTGCCCGGGCATCGCCCAGTGGCAGGTGCTCGAATCGCGGGCGCATCGTGGCGAGCGCTATCTCACCTTTCTCGAGTCCGAGTGCGAGCGTTCGATCGAGACCTGTGCGTGGGAGGTCTGGCTCGCCCTGCCGCAACGCGACGGCAAGCACGGCGAGGCGCGGTTCGAGCTCGACGCCGCGGCCGATGCGTCGGCGCTGACGGCCCGGCTCGACGAGGCCCTGGCCCACGCGGCCGCTACGCGGCTGCCGGCCTGGCACCTGCCGGGCCCGGGTTCCGACGGCGTGGCGCGCACGGCGGTCGACGTGCTTGCGGCAGAGGTCTCACCGTGGTTGAGCGTCGACCGCGCCTGCGGCGAGTTCGTCCAGGCCTGCGCCGCGGTGCCGTGGGTGGAAGCAGCGAGCTGCGAGATGGCCTTCACCCACACGGCGCGGCGGCTGGTCAACCACCACGGCCTCGATCTGAGCGATCAGCGCCAGTGCCTGGAGACCGAGTACGTCCTGCTCCACCGCGACGCCGGCGGCGTCGAGCGCGAGCTCTACGGCGCCGCCGAGGCGGTCGACGCCCACGCGCTCGAACTGGTGCGCCGGGTCACCGAGGCCGCACGCGATCTGCGCGAGGGCGCCGACCCGGTCTCGCCGCCGGTCGGACCGCGGGCGATCCTGCTGCCGGAGTGCTACTTCACCGAACTGCTCGGCTACTATGCCCACCACACGGATGCCGCAACCCACGTGCGTGGGCTCAACCGGCTCGAGCCGGGCGAAGCCGTGGCGGATGATCCGGGGGCCGAGGCCTTCGATCTGCACAGCGATCCGCGGGTGTCGAGCACCGCCGCCTACGGTTTCGATCCCAACGGCTATGCGCCCACGCGCCAGACCCTGATCGCATCCGGCCGGGTGCAGGACCTCCACGGCAGCGCGCAGTGGATGCAGGCCCTCGGCCGCAGCCCGCGGGGCACCGTTGGCACCCTGGTGGTCAAGCCGGGGCGCCAGGGTGTCGACCAGCTGCGTGGCGAGGGCGTGCTGGAGATCGTGCGCTTCAGCGAATTCGGTCCGCGCCTGGACACCGGCGCCTTCGCCGGCGAGATCCGCCTCGGCTGGCTGCACGGCGCCGGCGGCGAGCGTCAGGCGGTGCGCGGCGGCAGCCTGACCGGCACGGTGGCGACCGCACTCGCGGGGGTGGCCCTCAGCCGCGAGAGTGTGGCCGCCGGTGGTTACAAGGGTCCGCGATTCGCCTTGCTCGGCCGCGCCGACATCGCGGTCTGAGCCCGGTCAGACGCAACGACCCCCGCGGTGATGCCGCGGGGGTCGTTGTGCGTCGGGCCGGAACCGGCCGCGTCGCGATCAGCGATAGAGGTTGTAGAACGACTGCAGACCCTGGTAGAGCGCCTGGTCGCCGAGTTCCTCTTCGATGCGCAGCAGCTGGTTGTACTTCGCCATGCGATCGGTCCGCGAAGCCGAGCCGGTCTTGATCTGACCGCAGTTGGTGGCCACGGCGATATCGGCGATGGTCGCATCCTCGGTCTCGCCGGAACGATGCGAGAGCACGCAGGTGTAGTTGTTGCGCTTGGCCAGCTCGATGCAGTCGAGGGTCTCGGTCAGGGTGCCGATCTGGTTGACCTTGATCAGGATCGAATTGCAGGCCCCCATCTTCACGCCCTCGTGGAAGCGCTTGGGGTTGGTGACGAAGAAGTCGTCGCCGACCAGCTGGACCTTGTCGCCGAGCTCCTTGGTGAACTTGACGTAGCCGTCCCAGTCGTCCTGGTCGAGCGCGTCCTCGATCGAGATGATCGGGTACTTGTCGCACCAGCCCTTGAACTTCTCGACCATGTCGTCGGCGTTGAACAGCCGGTCGGGGTCGGACTTCCAGAACTTGTAGCCCTTCTTGTCGCCCTCGTCCCACAGCTCGGAGGAGGCGCAGTCGAGCGCGATGGCGAAGTCCTTCTCGCGGCCCGGCTCGTAGCCGGCTTCGGCGATGGCGGTCATGATGAAGTCGAGCGCCTCATCGTTGCCACAATCGGGGGCGAAGCCGCCCTCGTCGCCGACGGCGGTGTTGTGGCCGGCCTTCTTGAGCACCTTCTTGAGGCTGTGGAAGACCTCGCAGACCATGCGGATGCCTTCGGCGAAGCTCGTGGCGCCGACCGGCATGACCATGTATTCCTGGAAGTCGATCTTGTTGTCGGCGTGCTTGCCGCCGTTGATGATGTTGGCCATCGGCACCGGTAGCTGCCGGGCGTTGGTGCCGCCGATGTAGCGGTACAGCGGCAGGGCGTGGGCCTCGGCCGCGGCCTTGGCGGTGGCGAGCGAGACGCCGAGGATGGCGTTGGCGCCGAGCTTGTTCTTGTTGTCGGTGCCGTCGATCTCGATCATCAGGCCGTCGATGCCGCGCTGGTCGGCGGCGTCGAGGCCGATCAACTTGGGCTTGAGGGTCTCGTTGACGGCCTGAACGGCCTTGAGCACGCCCTTGCCGAGGTACTTGTCCGCGTCGCCGTCGCGCAGCTCACAGGCTTCGTAGATACCGGTGGAGGCGCCGGAGGGGACCGCCGCGCGGCCCATGGAGCCGTCGTCGAGCAGAACGTCGACTTCGACGGTCGGGTTGCCGCGGCTGTCGAGGACCTGGCGGGCTTTGACGTCTTCGATGTACATGGAGTGCCTCACTCGCTGTAGTGGTGAAATGGTGGTCGGGCGGGATCCTCGGCGCGTGCCGGGGGTGGTGAAGGGAAAAATCCCTGCCGCGGCGCCGACGGCACCGGGCCGATGACCGACCACAACAGCGACGCGACGACGGGGAGCCGTCGTCGCGTCGGGAAAATCAGCTGGATGGAGCCAGGGGGGGGGCGATCAGCCTGCGAGGGCGCGGATCTCATCCGCGCTCGCCCGCGAGTAGGGCTTGCCGAGCTGGACCGCGACCCAGCTCTGCACCGCCGGGGCGAGGTCCTCGCCGGAGTTGGCCTTGATCGCGGCGATCATCCGCGCATCCCGCCGGGACTGCTCCTTGCGCTTGCGCACGCCGTTGGCCAGGCGGGTGTTCCGCTGGTTCTCGCGGCGAGAATCGAGGCGGGTCTTGCGGCGCAGTCCGATAGCCATTGCGGGCCTCCTCCAGGCGGGGCGCAGAACGATAAGCGCCAGGGCGGATGTGCAAGGGCAAACCACCGCGCTCGGGTCTACAGCTCGTTGGCGACGTTCTGCGTGGGGGCGAAGTTGGTGTAGACCTCGGTCACGTCCTCGTGCTCGTCGAGCTGGTCGAGGAACTTCTGGATCCGCTGGGCGGTCGCGAGGTCGTCGATCGGCGCATCGTTGTCCGGCAGCTTGGTGATGTCGCTCTGCTCGATGTCCAGGCCGGCGGATTCGAGCGCCTGGCGGATGGCATCATACTGGTCGGGCGGCGCGTTGATGCTCACGGTGTCGGGCCCGGCCTCGGCGATGTCGTCGGCGTCGCAATCGGCTTCGAGCAGGACCTCCATCACCCGGTCTTCGTCGGCGCCATTGATGAGGAAGGTGGCGACCTGTTTGAACTGCCAGGCGACGCAGCCGGGGGCGCCCATGTTGCCACCGGCGCGTTCGAACAGCTTGCGGATCTCGGGCGCGGTGCGGTTGCGGTTGTCGGTCATGGTTTCGACGACCACCGCGACGCCGGCCGCGGCGTAGCCCTCGTAGACCAGCTCCTCGATCGGCTTCTCGTCGCTCGCGCCGGTGGCCTTCTTGATGATCCGGTCGATCGCGTCCTTGACCATGTTCGCCGCGCGCGCCTTGGCGATGGCCAGCCGCAGGCGCGGGTTCATGTCCGGGTCGGGGCCGCCGACCTGGATCGCGCCCTTGATCAGCTTGCCCATCCGCGTGATGACGGCGGCTTTCTTGGCGTCGTTGGCCGCTTTCTTGTGCTTGATATTCGCCCAGTGGCTATGGCCGGCCATGATGCGGTACCTCGGTCGCGGAATCAGTTCTTCTTCGGATCCGCGCTCTTTTTGGACGTGGACGTGGCGCTGCGCTTGCTCGACTTGGAGCTCGCCTTCTTCTTCGCGGCGGCCTTCTTGGGTTGGCCGTCGCTGTCGGCGTCACCACTCTTGCTACCGCTCTTCTTGCTCGCGGCCTTCTTCTTGCTCGCGGATTTCTTCTTGGCCGCCGCCTTCTTGGGCTTGGGGCCCATGCCCAGCGGGTCGGGCTTGGACCAGCGGTAGCCGATCGGCTTGGGGCTGAAAATGTCGTGCTGCTCGAGGAAGTCGCAGTGCTCTCGCAGGCCGCGGGCCAAGCGGAGGCGGTCCTCGGACTCCAGCGTTTCCACCAGCGCCGGCGCGACCTCTTCGGACTCCATCTTCTTGGGGATGCCGCCGAGGAAGCGGAGCAGCTCGATCTGCTCCTCGTCGGTGGGGAAGGTCGGCAGACCGCAATCCACCATCAGCGCCCATTCGACCATGTCGGCGCGGATCAGCGTGGTGTCCGGCAGGGCGCGGATGGTCTCCATGCCATCGGGGGTGCGCATGGTCGCCGAGAGGTCCATGCTGCGGAAGGCGGTATAGAGGTCGGCCAACAGGCTGTGGAGGTCCTCGGCCTTCTCGCGGCAGCGCGGATAGCGTGGGCCGAGGATATCCTGGATCTCGCGCACGGTCGCCACCCGCATGTCGTTCCAGTCGATGTACTCGGCCTTGATCCGCTTGAGCGCCTCGCGCGCGGTGCGCTCGGGGGTGGCGAGCTCGAGGATCTGGTGGATCAGGGCCTCGATGAAGTCTTCCTGCTCCACGACCTTGCGCCTGCCGTAGCGCTCTTCGAGCGCCTCACAGATCTTCATCAGGGTGCGCTTGCTGATCTTGGCAGTGGCCATGGTCGGGCTCCGGCACAGGAAAGGCGCGTCGCCACGCCTGGGAGGGTGGCTCGTTCTACGCCGGGCGCTCCAGGGGTCAATGCGAGGCAGGCGGGCGCAGCGGATCTGTCGAGCCCATCGCCAGCATCGGCAGGGGGGAGTTCCGGGGGCCTGCCCCCGATTGACCCGGAGGCGTAGGTGGGCACGATGGGAACGGTATGTCCATGGATACGCAGGGCGAGCGAGACGACGAAACGAACCGCGAACGCGAGGAAGCGGTCGCGCCGTTCCAGCAGCCGGCTCCCGCGGTGCCGCCGCCTGGCGAGTCCGGCGAGCCCGGCGCGACGGCGGTGACGATGCCGATGGGTATCGGCCCGGCCGGGTCGGCTGTCGGTCCGGTGCCAGCCGATGGCGGTGAGCAGACCATCGGCGCGACCCAGGCCACCTACGGCGGCACCGGCGATGCCACCCTAGCCACCGCGGCAGGCCCCGGACACGGTGGCGCGATGGACGACGCCGGCGAGGTCCGGTCCGGCGCGGTCTGGGCCGGGGATTTCTGCATCGGCACGATGCTCGGCCGCGGCGGCATGGGGGCGGTCTATCAGGCGCAGCAGCTGAGCCTCGATCGGCAGGTGGCGATCAAGGTTCTGCCGGGGCACCTGAACCGGAACGAGGACTTCCGCAAACGCTTCGTGCTCGAGGCCAAGGCGGTGGCGCGGATCAACTCGCCCAACGTGATCCAGATCTACACCGCGGGCCAGCACGAGGGGCACAGCTTCTTCGTGATGGAATTCGTCGAGGGCCGCGACCTCGCTGCGCGGATCAAGGCGGGTTGGCGTCCGACGCACGCCGAGGCCCTGGAGCTGGTTCTGCAGGCGGCGCGCGGGTTGCAGGCGGCGAGCGAGCAGGAGATCATCCACCGCGACATCAAGCCTGGCAACATGATGGTCACCGATGCCGGCGAGCTCAAACTGATGGACTTCGGTCTGGTCAAGCTCGCCAAGAGCGATTCCAACCTGACCATGACCGGCACGATCATGGGTACGGTCAGCTACTTCAGCCCCGAACAGGGCCGGGGCGAGGTCTGCGACGCCCGCACCGATCTCTACGCCCTGGGGGTGGTGTTCTACGAACTGCTCTGCGGCAAGCTGCCGTTCACCGGCAACGACGCTACTTCGATCATCTACCAGCACATCCACGAAGCGCCGCGTCTACCGCAGGAGATCGACCCTGCGATCCCCGAGGACTACCAGGCCGTGGTGCTCAAGTGCATGCAGAAGCGGGCCGCGGACCGCTACCAGAACGCGGCCGAGCTCGTCGCCGACCTCGAGCGCCTGCGCGGGGGCGAGTCGCCGCGCACCGCGCTGCGCGAACCGGCCGCGTTACGCGCCGGCGCGACCATGGTCCGCCGCGCCGAGTTCTCGCACGAACGTCGCGGCGGTCGCGCTCGCGGCGTGATCCTGCTGGTGGTGCTGCTGGCGGCGGTCGGCGGCGGTTGGTGGTACTGGAAGAACCATTTCGCTGCGGCTCCCGCGTCCGGCTCCGCAACCACGGCGGCTACGCCCCGGCGCTCCGATCCCGACTCCGACGGTCCGGGCGCAGGCGGCGGAGCGACCGGCCGGCCCGATGCCGCAGATACGGCCGACGCCCAGCAGTTGCGGCGGGCCGAAGCCGCGCTCGCCGCTGGCGAGCTCGAGCTGGCGCGCGAACTGCTCCAGCAGCCGGCCGACGGTACACGCAGCGGCACCGCTTGGGGCGATCTGCGCGCGCAGCTCGAGCGGGCCGAAGCCACGGCCGCGACCACCGCGCAGCTGCGGCGCGCCCGCGGCCTGATCGAGGCCGGCGCGATCACGGAGGCGCTCGCGGTGCTCGAAGCGCAGCAGGCACGCACTCGCGATCCGGAACAGCTGGCGCGCATCGAGGAGCTCGGCGGCAAGGCCAAGCGGATCGACAAGTTCCTCGCCGCGGCCGAGCAGGGGCTGCTGGCCGGCGATCTGGACACCGCGCGGCAGAGCTACAGCAATTCCAATCTGGTGATGGCCAATGAAGCCGCGCGCAGGGGCGCTGAGGTGGTCTCGCTGTGCACCGAGTTCGACAAGGCGCTCGCGGCGGAGAACCACGAAGCCGCCCGCGCCGTGCTGGATAAGCTCCGTCTCGCCGCGCCGGACCAGCGGGTGATCGCCGCCCGGCAGCGGCGGCTGCAGCAGTACACCACCGCGGCCGCGATCGGGACCGCGATCGAGGCGGGGGATCTCGCTGCGGCCAAGCAGCAGCTGGTTGCGCTCGAACGGCTCGACGCTGGCGACAAACGGGTGGCCGAGCTCGCCGCGCGGATCGAACTCGCCGAGCTGGTCGCCCGCTTCGATGCGGCGGTGGCGGCCGAGGACCTCGACCGGGCCACCGCGCTGCTGGGCCAGATCCGCAGCGCCGATGGCGGAGGTGCGACCTGGTCGGCCGCCTCCAAACGGCTCGCCGCCTCGCGGCTGGTCGAGCAGGAGGCCGCGGCCGCCGCCCGCGAGCGCGAGCGCGAGCTGGCCGGACGCGCGGCGGCGATCCGCGAGGATCTGACGGCCGAAGATGCCGATCTCGCGGCCGTGGCCGCGGCGATCGTCGCGCTGGCGGCCGACCTGGAACCGGAGGAACGCCAGCTCGCGCGCACGCTCGAAGCCGAGCTCGCCGCGCTGCGGCGCGAGCGTTCGATCCGCGCCTTCTTCACCCGGCTCGACGACGCGGTACTCGCCGGCGACGCGGATGGGCTCGCCGGGTTGGTCGTGGATCCGGAGCATCGCGCACGCCTGCTGGCGCTCAGCGGCAGCGAGGGTCTGACCTTCGCGCACGACGTTACCCAGTGCGGCGAGGGCGACCGGCCCGAGGTCGTCGCACGGCTCACGACCCAGACCGCACGCACGCCGCAGCTGCGGCTCCACTATCGTTATCGGCTGCAGCGCGACGGGGGGTCGTGGACCCTGACCGGCGCCGCATTGCAGCAGGACGCTCCGGGGGAATGAAACCATGAGGCAACCGCTCGCCTGCATCCTGGTTTGGTGTGTCATCTGGACCGCCGCCGCCGCGGCCGAACCGAGCCAGCCGGATCTGCCGTTGGGGGTCGTGCGCGCGGTCGACGGCACACAGGTGCAGGTCGAGTTCCTCGCCGAGCACGATGTCGCGGTCGACTCGGTACTGGCGCTCTACGGCCCCGGTCGGCTCGAGAAACATCCGCTCACGCAGAAGGTGATCGCCGAGCATCGCAGCCTCGACGCTCGCGCGGTGGTCACCGCGGTCGATGGTGCCACCCTCAGCGCCCGGACCTATTGGACCCGCGACGGCGCCACCGTCGCGCCCGGCCACGATGCGGTGCCGGTGCCAGGCGAGGCGAGCCCCGACACCCCGCCCGCGCTCGTCGGCGAGCTGCCGGCGGTGACGGTGCCGATCCAGGGACGGGTCGAGGTGCGCGTTCCGCTGCGCGACCCCGAGGACCGGCCGCTCAGCTGCAGCTGGTCCCTGCCGGATGTCGCCCATCCCGGCTTGCTCGAGGCCGAGCATACCGGCGACCCGGCGGTCGGCTGGTTGGCGCCGGCCGTGCCGGGTGCGCATGCGGTGCAGGTCACGGCGCGGGATCCGGCGGGGCAGACGCGCAGCGTCGAGGTCCCGATCACGGTCACCGGGCTGCCCGACGGCTGGCGTTCGCGCAGTCTGGTCGGCCAGCGTCGGATGGGCGCGGGCGTGGGTCGCTCGCTGGTCTGGCTCGGGCGCAATCGCTCGGGTCGCTGGTGGGGCATCACCGAACGCAGCGAAGTGGTGACCTATGCCCCTGGCTGGCGCACCGGCCGCGAACAGCCCCTGGCCGAGGACGTGCGCCTGAGCGGTCCGGTGGCCATGGTTCCCGACGAGGCGGTGGTCTACATCCTCGACGCGCGTCAACGCAGCATCGCGGTGGTGGCCCACGATGGGGTCCTGCGCAGCCGCATCGGCGAATTGCGCAGCCCGACCGATCTGGTCCGCGACAGCGCTGGCGCGCTCTATGTCGCCGACCAGGAGAGCGGCGGCGTGCTGGTGCACGACGCCGACGGTTCCTTCCGCTGCACCCTCGGTCGGCCCGGCGAGGGTCCGGATCGGTTCGAGGGGCTGACCCGGTTGGCCATGGGGCCCGACGATACCTGTTATGCACTCGATACGGGCCAGGCCCAGGTGCTGCGCTACGATGCGGCCCACCGGCGCATCGGCAGCTGGCCGATCCAGGTCGGCGAGGACCTCGAACTGGTCGACATCGCCTGGCATCCGGCCGGACTGCTGGTGCTGCTCGACAGCGGCAAGGTCCTGATCGTCGGCGAGGATGGCCTGGCCACCCGCTCGATCCCGCCGCTGTCCGAGAGCGGCTGGTTCGAGCGGCTCTACGCGCCGTCGAGCCTGAGCGTCGACCCGGCCGGATCGGTCTACGTCACCTACCCCGACGACGGGCTGATCGCCCGCCACGACATCGGTGGGCGGCTGACGGGCGTCCGTGGCCCCGAGCTGTGGGCGGTCGAGTCCTGCGTCGCCGACGGTCGCGGCACCTGCCACGTGATCGACGCGCGCAGCGGGATGATCTCCCGCTTCGACGCCGCCGGCTGGCTCACCGCGCGTTTCGGCGGCATGCGCGATGTGGGCGGTCCGTTCGAGCGCCCCGGCGCGATGGCCGTCAGCCCCGATGGCCGCTATCTCTGCATCCTCGACACCCGGCGTATCTGCGTGGTGCGCTATGATCTCACCCGGCCCGAGGACCGCCCGCTGATCTTCGGTCAGGAAGGCGAGAACCAGGGCCAGTTCGAGGAGCCGGTCGATCTGACCCTCGATGCCGCTGGGCGCTGCTATGTCCTCGATGCCGATCTGCACCGGGTGGTTGCCTACGATGCCAACGGGGCCTTCTTGTTCGATTTCGGTCGCTACGACCGCGGGCGCGACGCCGACGAACTCCAACGCCCGGAGCGGATCGCGGTCGCGCCGGACGGGGGGACCATCTACATCTACGACAGCCGTCGCTACGAGGTGATGAAGTTCACGCTCGACCAGAGCGCGCGCAGCGCTCAGCACGTGGCCAACACCGGTGGGCGGGGACGCGATCTGGGGCAATTCTACCGCGTGGTCGGCATGGGCTGCGACCGCCTTGGGCTGCTCTACGTCGCCGACAACTCGCGTGACGATTTGCAGGCGATCGATTTCCGCGGCGCCAACGGCGTGCCGTTGCTGGCCCTCGATCACGAACAGATCGAGCTGCGCGAGATCACGGGTATGGCGCTGCATCCCGACGGCTATCCGCTGGTCTTCGGTGACGGGACCGCGGTCGGCCTGCGCTGGGAATAGCGCAGGAACAACGACCGGCTTTGTGATGTGTGAAGCCTTCCTCAGAGGGGGCGCTGCCCCCTCGCGCCTTCGGCGCACCCCAGCTGCGCTTGCTCCTCGCTTCGCTGCGGGGCCGCGCTTGCGCTGCGTCGGCCGGTGGCCCCACCGGGGCCACCTATCGCTGCGCGATGCCGCCTCCGCCCCCCACGGCCTCGGTCGGGGCTCGCGGCCTCCGGCCGCGTTTTCTGCGTCCCTCC
>JBEPXK010000029.1:0-14962 GCA_041641915.1 Planctomycetota bacterium | reverse complement strand
TGGTCTACATCAGCGACGTCCACGTGCGTCAAGGCGCGACCATCGTGCTGCGCAATGCCACCGATCGCGTCGTCCGCACGCTGGAGATGACGCGCCTGGCGCATCTGTTCAGCTTCGACGGGTGATTCTTTTCTCAGGGGCTTCGCCCCTACGGCCCAGGCTGCGCCAGGGCCTACCCCTCTGGCTTGGTCGGAGTTCTCCATCGGCATGAGGCCGATGGAGTCGGCGGATCGGCTCCGCCGATTATATCCGCCGACCACTCCTCTGGCGCCAGTCCCTGCGCTACGCGCCGGGTCCCTTTTTCTCCGGGGCTTCGCCCCTACTTCTCAGGGGCTTCGCCCCTACGGCCCAGGCTGCGCCAGGGCCTACCCCTCTGGCTTGGTCGGGATTCACCTGTATCGGCACTGCCGATACAGGTGTGGGCGGATCGGCTGCGCCGATTGTATCCGCCCACCATCCCTCTGGCGCCAGTCCCTGCGCTACGCGCCGGGAACAGGCGACTGGCGACTGGCGACTGGCGACTGGCGACTGGCGACTGGCGGTCCTATGTCCCGCTATTCGCTATTCGCTTCTCGCTGCTCGCTACTCGCCATTCGCCATTCGCTTCTCGCTTTTCGCCATTCGCTGCTCGCCATTCACCGCTCGTGTTGCCCGCGCAAACCTCGAGGGGCCGAAAAAAGCAACCATCAAGCAGCCGGCTGCACAAAAAAAAACCTGCTCAGGCGCCAGCAAACGGCCCCTGGCCCTGAGCAGCAGTAGCCACCAGTTCGCCGTCAGCCTGCACGTCCTCGAGCTTGACGCTGATCTTGGTCGAGACGCCGCGCTCGTGGTGCGTCACCCCGTAGAGCGCGTCGGCGTACTGCATGGTGCGCTTGTTGTGGGTCACCACCAGGAACTGCGAGCGGGCGCAGAATTCCTTGACCATCTGGCAGTAGACATCGGTGTTGGACTCGTCGAGCGGGGCATCGACCTCGTCGAGGATGCAGAACGGGCTGGGCTTGGACTGATAGACCGCGAACAGCAGCGCGATCGCGGTCAGCGCCTTCTCGCCGCCCGAGAGCAGGGTGATCGACTTGGGCTGCTTGCCCGGCGGCGAGGCGATGATCTCGATCCCGGCCTCGAGGATGTCGTTGTTCTGCTCGTCGTACTGCAGGACCATGTCGGCCTTGCCGCCGCCGAAGAGCTTGCGGAACAAGTCCTGGAAGCCCGCGCGCACGCTACGGTAGGTGCGTTTGAACAGCTTGCGCGAGGTGTCGTTGATGGTGTCGATGATCCCCGCGATCTTCTCCTTGGCCGCGGTGAGGTCGTCGAGGTTCTGTTCGAGGAAGTCGTGGCGCGCCTCGACCTCCTTGAGCTCGTCGATCGCCGCGAGGTTGACCGGGCCCAGCGAAGACAGCTCCTTCTCGCTGCCGGCCAGCTCGCGACGCAGCGCCGGCAGGTCGAGATCGGCCGGCGGTTCGTAGTTGGCGTGGGCCTCCGCCAGTTCGATCTCGTAGTCCTCGAGGATCCGGCTGGCCATGCCCTCGATCCGCACCTGGATCTCGTTGGCACGCATCGCGTGTTCCTGGTGCTCGCGCTCGAGCCCGCGGTGCCGCGTCTGCAGCGCACGCGTCTCCTGCCGCTGCTCCTCGACCGTGTTGCGCAAACCATCGCGCTGGGTGACCTTGCCGGCGAGGGTCTCGGACAGGGTCTCGAAGCGTTCCTTCTGCGTCGTGAAGGCGACCTCGCTCTGCTCGATGGTCGCGGCCAGCTCGGTGCGCCGCTGGTCGTGCGCGGCGAGCCGGCGTTCGCGCTCACGCCGCTGATCGTCGAGCTCGCCGAGCTGGCGCTCGAGGTGGCCAACGTGGTTGCGCAGCGCTTCGCGTCGCTCCTCGGTGGTCGCGAGGTCGACGCGCAGGTTGGAGACCTCCTCCTGGATCCGGTCACGTTCCCGGCCTTCGCCGCCGAGCTCCTCCTGCAGGCCCGCGATCTCGGCCTGCATGCGTTCGTGCAGCTGGTTGAACCAGTTCTGCTGGCCGCCGAGATCCTTCTCGTCGGCGTCGATCCGAGCCAGCTCGTTGGCGGTCTCTTCGAGCTCGCCGCCGAACGAAGCGGCAAATTCCTCGGCGTGCGAATGGTCGCGCTCGGCCTTGGTCAGCTCGGCCTTGGCATCGCCAACAGCGCGTTCCGCCTGCTGGATGGTCCGCCGTTGTTCCTCGACCTGGACCGCGATGTCGAAGGCGCGCTTCTTGGCCGCGTCGCGTTCCTCGCCCAGTTTGCCGCGCTGGGCGGCGAGCTCGTCGACCTGTTCGGTGAGCCGCTGGATCTCGTTCTTGCGGCTGACCAGCCCGCCGGTGTCGCCACCCTTGGCCCGGCCGCCGGTCATCGCGCCGCCGGCGTTGACCACGTCGCCGTCGAGGGTGACCAGCATGCCGCGTGGGCGATGGCGCCGGCGGATGGCCAGCGCGTCGTCGAGCGTCTCGCAGACCACGATGCCGCCGAGCAGATACTCGAAAGCCGGGCGGAAACGCTGCTCGAACTCGACCAGTTCGACCGCATCGCCGACCACTCCGCGTTCGCGGAGGATCGCGGGATCGCTGCGGTAGCCGCCGCGGATGTCGTCGAGCGGAAGGAAGGTGGCGCGGCCGCGGCGCTCGCGCTTGAGGAAGTCGATCGCCTCCTTGGCCGCGCTCTGGCTCTCGGTGATGATGTTCTGCGCCCGGCCACCGAGCGCGGTCTCGATCGCCCGTTCGTACTCCTTGGCCACGCGGAAGCAGTCGGCGACGATGCCGTGGATGCCCGGTTGCCGGCCCATCTGCTGGATCACGTCCTTGACCCCGCGCATCAGGCCTTCCTGCTTGCGCTCGTATTCGCTGAGCAGCCGCAACCGGACCTCGGCCTGACCCTGCTCGTGGCGCAGGTCGTTGAGGCGCGATTCGAGCCCGGCGCCGTCGGCCTGGGCCTGCTCGCGTTCGCCGATCAGCTCGTCGAGCCGCGCGTGCTCGCCCTCGCAGGTCTGCTGCGCGAGCGCGACCTGTTCGCGCCGCTCCTGCTCGAGCGCGCGGCATTCCTCGAGCGTGTCGCCGTGATCCCGGCTGCGCTCCTCGATCCGCTGCCGACGCTTGACCAGGCCCTCGCGCGCGTTGCGCAGGTTGGCCTGCTCGGTCTCGATGCGCGAGAGCTCGCGCAGGATCTCGATCTCGCGGCTCTTGCGTTCCTCGATCGCCTCGACCTTGGCATCGATGCGCGCGAGCGCCGCATCGAGTTCGGCGCGGCGCTCGTCGTAGATGCGGGTCATCTCCTGGTCGGTGGACCCGGCGGCCTCCTGCAGCGCGGTCTGGGCGGCGGTGCGCTCCTCGCGCGCGCGGACCTGTTTCGCATCGATGTCCGCGAGCGCGGCGTGATCATCCTGCTCCTGCTGGTCGATCTCGACCAACCGGCGCTTGGCCTCGGTCAGGCGCGAGTTGGCGACGTCGCGCTGGGCCCGGGCCTCGCCGCGCTCCTCCTCGAGCTGGCGGATCGCCTGTTCGAGCTCGACCAGCTGCACGTCGGCCTCGGTGGCGGCCGCCTCGAGTTCGGCCAGACGCGCGCCGAGCGAGGCCTCCTGGCTCTCGAGCTCGGCGATGGCGTTGGTGTGGGTCGTGGCCTCCTGGCTCAGCCGGCCGTATTCCTCGAGCGCGAAGACCATGCGCAGATCGCGCAGCCGTTCGCTGAGTTCCTGGTAGCGCAGGGCAGTGGCCGCCTGTCGGCGCACCGTGCCCAGACGCCGGGCGACCTCGCGCTTGACCTGGGCGATGCGTTCGAGGCTGAGCTCGACCCGCTCGAGCCGGCGTTCGGCCGCACGACGCCGGGCCTTGTAGCGACTGATGCCGGCGGCCTCCTCGAGGATCGCTCGCCGATCCTTGGTACTCGCTTCGAGGATGAACCCGATCCGGCCCTGCTCGATCACCGAGTAGGCGCTGATGCCCACGCCGGTGTCCATCAGCAGCTCTTTGATGTCCTTGAGCCGACAGCTCTTGCCGTTGATGTAATAGGAGGATTGGCCCTCGCGCGTCAGCCGCCGGGTGATGGCGACATCGCCGGTGGCCGCCGGACCGATGCCGTCATCGAACTCGAGCGTGAGCGTGACCTCGGCCATCGGCATCGGCCGACGCGTGGCACAGCCGTTGAAGATGATATCCGACATCTCGGCGCCGCGCAGGCTCTTGGCCGACTGCTCGCCCACCACCCACTTGATCGCGTCGACGATGTTCGACTTGCCGCAACCGTTGGGCCCGATGATGGCGGTGATGCCGTCCTCGAAGTCGAAGCGCATGCGATCGGCGAACGATTTGAAGCCGTAGGTCTCGAGACATTTCAGCCGCATGACGCCGGAACAACCTCCCCGCTCGACGGTGCAGGGCGCAACGATAGCACCACCGCCCCAGAGGCAAGCGCCGCTGACCGGCCGATACCGGCGTGGTGCGCAAGTGCTGGATTGGCCGTCGGTTGGAGCTCGAGGGCCGCTGCCCACAGCCGCACCGACGGGCCCGCAGCCAGGGCCACGGCCCGCAGCCAGGGCCACAACCCTCAGCCATCAGCCACCCCAACCTCACTGCTGAGCACATGCTGCTGGCCGGGTTGCAGCTCGATCGCGCGACGGTGAATGTTGCCGGCTTCGAGGCAGACGAAGTGGTGCCATTGCTCCGCGCCGATCGCGGCGTTGCGTGCGGCGCCGGCGACGCCGGGGTTCCACAGCGTCAGGGTGGAGCTGCCAGCGCGCGCGAGCAGCAGCGTGCGTGCGAGGTCCGGGTCCGCGAGGCG
Organism: Planctomycetota bacterium; assembly: GCA_041641915.1. Lineage (GTDB taxonomy): Bacteria > Planctomycetota > UBA11346 > UBA11346 > UBA11346 > SLQH01. Next base: position 10,180 of record JBEPXK010000029.1, on the reverse strand, counting down.
CACCGGCACCGGGCCGTCGTCGGGGTCGTAGTAGTTGCGCGACCACTGGGCCTCGGGGTCGAGCGCGGCGCCGTCGTCGCGCAGCAGGGGTTCGTCGACCTCGCCGCGGTAGTGCAGGCCCTGCAGGCCGTGCAGCGCGATGCGCTGGCGCTGGCCGATGCGCAGGTAGCTGTGCAGCGCGCCGCCGCTTGCCAGCGGTCGCGTGCCGGTGTTGCGTACCCGCAGATCGACGCGGGCGCGCGCGCCGAGGGTGAAGACGACCTCCAGGGCGAATGGCTGTTCGGCGATCGGCGCGGCGTGGTGGTCGGTGCTCAGGCGCACCGTGAAACCGCCGTCGCCATCGGCGGTGATCGCGTCGAGGTGCCATTGATACAGCCGGACCAGGCCATGGAACGGCAGGTCTGCGCGCGGTGCCACGCCGAGCCACGGCCAGCACACCGGCACCCCACCGTAGGGGCTGAGCCCGGGCTGCAGCGGCGCCGGGCTCTGCCACAGCAGGTCGTGCTCGCCGGTCGGGGTCCAGGACCACAGCTGCGCCCCCTGGAGCAGGAAGGACCCGTGGCCGGCGGGCCCCTGCAGGCGACAGTGGATCATCCCCGCCCCAGCGTCCGTGAAGCTGACGCCGTCTCGGGTGGCGAATCTGCGGATGAGAGCGTCGATGCACTGGTTTCCGGCCATGGTGGCTCCATCGATGAGAGGAAAGACTGCTCAGGCCCGTCGGGCCTGAGCGGCGCTGATCACGGGCCCGATCGCAAGCGATGGGACTGGCGCGCGCGGGAATGGACCGCCGCAACGAAGGCGCTGGGGAGTCACGAGAGGAACTGCCTGCGCGCCGCGCGCCGTTGCAGGCGCGCCACCTCCCAACGGCCAATCAGCGCCTCGATACCGAAGCCGGCGATGAGGATCGCGGCGGCAGCGATCGCGCCGAGGCTGCACCAGGTGGTGACCGCGGCGCAGGCGGCGGCGATCAGACCGACGCGGGCCAGGCCACCGTACCCCATGGCCAGGGTCACGCGCCGCAAGAGCAATTGTCCGTGGTAGTAGTTGCGCAGGGTGATCACCGCCGGCATCAGGCACAGGACCGCCAGCACCCACCAGGCCCGCTCCGCCACCGCCGGTGAAGCGCGGTAGACGGTGCGCAACGTCCACATCGCCGCCGGGCTGAACACGAACAGCGCCATGACCAGCATATCCCAACCGACCATCCGGGTGAGGAACCGCCGCAGCACCGGCAGCTGGTCACGCCCATAGGTCACCAGCAGGTGGCGAACCTGATTCAGCGGCATGTGGAACAACATGGCGATGCCGAAACCCAGGCGCAGACCGGCGATGGTCGCCTCGCCATCCGCCTGGCGGCTGACGAAGGCGTACATCACCGGTCGGCTGGCGGCGTACATGATCGTGGTCACCGCGGTCGGTAGGAAGAACCGCGCCATGGCGCGGTAGGTCAGCAGATCTGCGCGCTCGCAGAGCCGGGCGGTGGCGCGCGAACCCAGGAGCCACAGCAGATTGGCGCACTCGGAGGCGAGCATCGCCACCGGGATCACGCGCGTCGCCGGAAAGCCCCAGCCCATGCCGCCGAACAGCACCGGAGCCAGCACCGCGATGCCGATGAAGTTACCGACCGTCACCCGCCGCGTGCGTTCGTTCTGGATCAGCAATCCGGCGTAGAACTGACGCAAGGCGATGGGCAGCGGAAGGAATACCAGCAGCGCGAGGTAGTCGCGCGCGCGTTCGACCAGCTGCGGGTCGAGCGCGTAGGTCGAGCGCAGCACCGCCAGTCCCGCCGGGGTGTAGGCCATCACCGCGAGCCCGGAGCTGAGCGCCAGGGCGAGTACGATCGAGAACCGACGGCACACCTGCAGGTTGGGCGGGGAATCGGCGAGCACGTTGATCACCTGCGGCAGGAAGGCGAGGAACGCACGGAAGATGGCCAACACGCCGAAGACGATCGCCAGGGTCGCCCACTCGCGATCGGGATCGTCCGCGAAGCGGCACGAGGCATCGATCACCTGCTGGCCGGCGACCATCAGCAGCGCGGTCAGGGCCAGCGGCCAGTAGAAATCCCAGCACTGACGCAGACCGAAGGAGCAGGTGGAGGAATCGGGAGCGGACACAGGCTTTGACGAGGGAAAGAGGAGGTGAGAGACGGCGGCCGGCGGACGGTTCACTCGGCCGGAGGCGGGCGCCGACGGCGCTGCTTCTTGCTGCTCTGCCGCGCCTTGGTATCGAGCCGGCGCTCGACGCTGGCCCGGGTCGGCCGCGTCGGCCGGCGTGGCTTGGGCCGGCGTGCGGCGCCAGCGACCAGCGCGCGCAACCGCTCGAGCAGCGCCTCGCGGTTGCGATGTTGCGATCGCGAGGCGTCGCACTGCAGAACCAGCACGTCCTCGGCATTCAGTCGGCTACCGGCGGCCCGCCGCAGACGCGCGAGCTGATCCGCGCGCGCGCCGACCAGGTCCTGCAACCGCAGGTGCAACACCGCACGGCTGTCGGTGGTGTTGGCGTGCTGACCGCCGGGCCCGGAACCGCGCGCGGCGGTGAACACCAGCCGTTCGCGACGCACCCGGATCCCGGGCGCCAGCTCGATCCACCCGTCTTCGCCCTCGCCCATCTCCCGAGTCTCGAGGACGATCGCGGTTTTCAAATGCGCTTCCCCCGGCCGGCAGGCGCCCAGCATGGCGCGGCGATGGACGCCGTGGTCATCGGAGGTGGGCCGGCCGGGCTGATGGCCGCCGAGCAGCTGCTCGGCGCCGGCCGTCAGGTCTGCCTGTATGAGGCCGGAACGCTCTGCGCGCGCAAGCTGCTGCTGGCTACCCGCGGCGGCCTCAACCTCACCACCGCCGATCCCGATCCCGCCCGGGCCTACCGTCCCGGCCGCGCCCATTTCGCCGCCTGGCTGCGCCGTTTCGGCCCCGCGGAGCTCTGCGCCTGGGCCGCGGCGCTCGGCGCCACGCCGCTGCGCGGCAACGGCGACAAGCTGTTGCTCGACGAGCCGGCGGGCCAGGCACTGTGCACGCGCTGGCTCGAACGCCTGGTCGCCGTCGGGCTCGACCTGCGACTGGAACACCGTTTCCTCGGCTGGGACGACGCCGGCGCACTGCGCTGCGCCAACCCACACGGAGAGATGACGCTGCGGCCGCGCGCCTGCGTGCTTGCGCTCGGCGGCGGCAGCTGGCCGGGAACCGGCAGCGACGGCGCCTGGGTCAGCGCATTCGTCGCAGCGGGGATCCCCGTGAACCCGCTGCGCGCAGCGAATTGCGGCGTGGAGCTCGATCTCGACCCGGCGCTGCTGGCGCGCCTGGCCGGCACGCCGCTGCGCAACGCCGCGCTGCGGCTCGGCGATCACACCGCCCACGGCAATCTGGTCTGCACCCGCCACGGCCTCGAGGGCACGGCGGTCTACCGTCTGGTTCCGGCGTTGCGCGACGGTCTCGATCGCGGCCCGGTCGACCTGCTGCTCGACTGCCAGCGCGACCTGAGCCTGGACGCGATCGCGCGGCGGCTCGATCGGCCGCGGGGCAAGCGATCGCTCGCGACCCATCTCAAGCGCTGTCTGCGACTCGACGCGCCGATCCCGGCGCTACTGCGGGCAACAGCGCCGGACGCCGGTGCCCGCGATCCGCGAGACCTCGCCGCACTGCTCAAGGCACTGCCGCTGCCGGTGCGCACGCTGCGCCCCCTGGCCGAGGCGATCTCGAGCGCTGGTGGCGTCGCGCTCGAAGCGGTCGACGCGGACCTGCGCCTGCGCCCTCGGCCCGGCGTCTGGCTCGCCGGCGAGATGCTGGACTGGGAGGCACCGACCGGCGGCTATCTGTTGCAGGGCTGTTTCACCACTGGCTGGATCGCCGGCACGGCGGCGGCCCGGGGCTGAATCCGGGCCGCCAACGCGTCGCGGCTACAGACCTTCGATCAGGCACTCGGCGGTCATGTCCGCCGGCGGCTCGAGGCCGAGCAGTTTGACCGCGGTCAAGCCGAGATCGCTGAGCTTGCCGCGCTTGATCAGCTGCTTGCCGGCGGCATCGCGAGCGATGTAGCTGCAGAGCACCGGGTTGCAGGAGTGGCTGGTTTTGATCTTGTGCGTCTGGGCATCGAGCATCTGTTCGGAGTTGCCGTGATCGGCGCTGAGCAACACGTGCCCGTCGAGCTCGAGGATCCGTTCCACCACCCGGCCGACGCACTCGTCGACCACCTCGCAGGCGCGCCTGGCCGCTTCGAACACGCCGGTGTGGCCGACCATGTCGCAGTTCGCGTAATTGACCACGATCAGGTCATAGGTGTCCGGCTCGGCCGCGAGGGTCTCCAGCAGGCGATCGGTCACGGTGTAAGCGTCCATCTCCGGATGATCCGCGAACAGGGCGGGGTCGAAGCGGCCCGGCACCTCGACCTGTTCCTCGCCGGGGAAGGGATCGGTCGACTTGCCGTTGAAGAACGAGGTCACATGGCGGAATTTCTGCGTCTCGGCGATGCGCAGCTGTTTCATGCCCGCCTTGCTGACCACCTCGCCGACGAGGTTGGGCATGAAGCCGTCGTCCTCGTTGCCCTCGTCGCCGCCGAGGAGGTAGTCCTCGAAATCGTTGTAGTAGCGGGTCAGGCCGAGGAAGGCGACCTGCGGCCGGCGATGGCGATCGCCGGGATAGTCGTCGCGGACGAAGGCCTGGGTCAGCTGGATCGCGCGATCCTGGCGGTAGTTGGTGTGCATGACCACGTCGCCGTCGCGCACGCCGTCGTAATCGCCGACCACGTAGGGCGGGATGTACTCGTCGCCCATCTCGTTGCCGTCAGGCGTGCGATCCTTGGCGTAGCTCTCCTCGACCGCCGCCTCGGCGCTGGACGCGGTGCGGCCCTCGGCGCTGACGATGCAGTTGAAAGCCTTGTCGGTCAGCGGCCACTGCCGCGCCCGGTCCATGGCGAAGTAGCGGCCCATGCAGGTGCCGATGCGGGCGTTGCCGACCTCCTCGAGCACCAGCTTGAGCTTGGGCAGGTACTCGAGCGAAGAGCGCGGCGGGGTGTCGCGACCGTCGAGGAAAGGATGACAGATGATCTCGCCTTCGGGGCACTCGGAGCGGGCGCGGCGGATGATCTTGAACAGGTGCTCCTGGTGAGCGTGCACGCCTTCGTCCTGCAGCAGCCCGAAGAGGTGGAGCCGGCCGCCGTCGCGCTTCCAGGCGGCGATCAAATCGCCCCACTGCTTGCGCTTGAACAGGCGGCCCGAAGCCAGGCCGTCATCAATGCGCTTGAGTTCCTGGATCACGATCCGCGCGGCGCCCATGTTGAGGTGACCGACCTCGGAGGAACCCTGGTAGCCCTCGGGCAGGCCGACCGCCTCGCCGCTGCAGTCCAGCAGGGTGGTCGGGTACTCGGCGACGTAGCGATCGTTGTTGGGAGTGGTGGCCGCGGCCACCGCGTTGCCTTCGCTGTCCTCGTTGTAGCCGTAGCCATCGCGGACGATCAGACATACCGGACGCTTGCTCATGTGCTGCTCCTGGGGGTGGAGCCACACAGCGTAAGGGTCCACGCGAGAATGCCAGGGCACCGGCCCGCGCGGAGGTCAGTCGCGCGGCTGACCGCGGCGCATCTGGTTCCAGTCGTGGGGGCACTCGAGCGGCGTGGAGGCCAACAGCCCGGCGAGCGAGGGATCCGCCAGGCTGATCTGGCTGCGGCGCAGCCCGCCGTCGATGTGCTGTTCAGGCAGCATGCTGCTGGTGTCGATGGTGCCGCAGGACAGCGGCTGCAGCTCGACCAGATCACCGATCAGCGGCTGGCCGGTGATGTCGTGATCGGGATCGTGCATGAGGATGAAATCGCCGTCGGCCAGGCGTCGCAGCAACAATCCGTAGTGATCGCCGACCCGCACCGGGATGTGCAACATCAGCTCGCCGCCGGCGACCTGGAGCGCCCGGGCGCTGAAGGTGTTCACCGGCTCGACCTTGTTCTTCACCTGCACCGGCGGCATGCGCACGCCGAATACCTGCGAACGCACGTCCTCCAAGGTCCCATCGCCGAGCAGGACCTGATCGGCGCAGGCCTGACTCTGGATCCGCATGGCCGTGTTGACGGTGTTGCCGAGCACGGTGTATTCGACCCGATCGCTGGAACCAATGTTACCCGCCACCACCTGGCCGGTGACCATGCCCACGCCCATGGTGATCGCGGGCCGGCCCTTGCGGCGCATGCTGCCGTTCAGGCCCCAGAGCGCGTTCTGCATCGCCAGGCCGGCCGCCACGCTGCTCTGCGAGGAATCCTGGGTGCTGAAGGGAATGCCCCAGAAGGCCATGATGCAATCGCCCATGAACTTGTCGATCGCGCCGTTCTCACGTTCGATGCAGGGCACCATGCGATCGAAGAAGGCGTTCATCAACGAGATGACCTGCTCCGGCGGCATGGCCTCGACCATCCGGGTGAAGCCGATGACGTCGGCGAAGAAGATGGTGCCGCGGCAGGTGCTGCCGCCGAGGGCGAGATCGATGTGACCGTCGAGCGCCTGGTCGACCACCGGTCGCGGCAGGAAGCGGACCAGGTTCTGGCGCGTGCGGGTCTGAACCTCGACCTCCTCGACCAGCATCGCGTTCTTGATCGCGATCGCGATCTGCCGGCAGACCGCGGCGGCCAACTCCATGTCGCTCTGGGTGAACGAACGCCGACGGTCGGGGGTGTCGATCACCAGCAGCCCGAGCACCTCTTCCTTGACCATCAACGGCACGACCATCGCGCTGCGGATGTTCAACGAGACCAGCGACATGCCCTGATCGAAGTCGGTGCGCCCGCCCTCGGTGTAGATGATCACCTCTTTGCGCCGCAGCGCCTCGCGGCAGAGGCTCGAAGAGACCTCCATCCGGTCGCCGGTACGGATGCCGCCCTTGCGGCTGCGCACCGCCCGCGCCTGGAGCTCGTCCCACTTGTCACCGAGAATCAGGAAGCCGCGCTCGGCCTGGGGGAAGACCTCGAACAGGGTGTCGAGCACCTGGCCGAACAGGTCATCGAGCTTGGTGATCGTCGCCAGCGCCTCCGCGACCCAGATGATCACGTTCAGGCGCTGGGTGACATCCTGGAGATCGTCGGCGCCGACCGACGGAGCCTGGAGCATCGACATCGACATCGACTGCGAGAGGTCCGAAGCCGATTCGTTGAAGCCGAAGACCGAGGAGCTGTTGAACTGGCTCGACGAGTCGCCCGACCCGGCGCGGCGCTGGACGCGGATCCGCGTCTCGCCCATGCGCACGATGTCGCCATGGTGCAGGGTGCATTCGCCGATCCGCTGCTCGTTGACATAGGTGCCGTTGGACGAGCCGTTGTCGATCAGCTGCAGCCGGGTGCCGTCGAACTCGAAGCGGGCATGGTTGCGGCTGACATTGAGGTCGGGAACCTCGATATCGCACTCCGGGTGCCGGCCCGATCCCATCACGCCGCGGACCTCGAGGATCGCCCCCGCCCGCGCACCGCTCAGGAACACTAGTTCGAACATCGTGGCCTGACCCCTCGAGCCTCGCATCGCACCGGAAGACGTAACTTCGCGCTCCGTCTCCATGCGAGGGTCACGAAGTCATCATAGTGTAGACGATCGCGGCGGCAACCGCGGCCCAGCCGATACCCGCGCACCAGGCCAGCGCATGGCAGCGGCCACGCCACCCTGTGAGCTCCTGCTCGAGCTGGGCGATGCGCTCCTTTTCGGCCGAGATCACATGCAGGATCTGGCTGCGGGTACTCGGCAGATCGCCGGCGTGAGCCGCCTGGTCGATCTTGAGCATCTCCAGGTCGCGGATCAGATCCTCGGCCGACTGATAGCGATCGATCGGGTCCTTGGCCAGCATCCGCTGGAGGATGCGCACCAGCTCGGCGGGCGTGTCTTCGCGCAGCTGGCGCAGGTCCGGGGGCTGCGACTCGATATGGTCGCGCATCACCTTGCTGCAGGAGCCCTCGAACAGCGGCGCGCCCGCGAGCATGTGGAAGATGCTCGCGCCGAGCGAGTAGATATCGCTGCGCACGTCGAGATTGCGCTCACCCCGTGCCTGTTCGGGCGAGATGTAGTCTGGCGTGCCGAGGGTGGTACCCTCCTGCATCAACTCGGCATCGTACACGTTCTGGATGAAACCGAAGTCGCCGAGTTTGCAGACCCCTTCCTTGGTGATCATGATGTTCGCCGGCTTGATGTCGCGGTGGACGATGCCGTTGTGCGAAAGGTAGTTGAGCGCGTTGCAGACCTGCAGGGAGATGTCCACGATCCGTTCGAGCTCGAGCTTGCCCTCGTGGCGGATCAGATCCTCGACGGTCACGCCGTCGATGTACTCCATCGCGAAGTAGTACTTGCCCTGGTACTTGGAAACGTCGTAGACCTGGATCAGGTTCTGGTGCGAGAGCTTGCCCGCGGCCCGGGCCTCGAGCAGGAAGCGCTTGCGGAACTCCTCGTCATCGACCCACTTGTCATGCAGGATCTTCAGCGCCACCTGACGGTGCATGGTCAACTGCTCGGCGAGATAGACCTCGCCCATGCCGCCTTCGCCGATCCGGCGTAGCAGCTTGTAGCCGCCAACCTGCTTGTTCGCCAGCAGCCCCCCTTCGCTGCGGACGCGCTCGTCGCGCAGAATCCGTTTGAGCGCCTTGTTGAGGCGGTCTGAGGTGGTCTGGTCGATGATCCCCTCGTCGACCAGCACCTGCGACAACGACGACTCGGTCTGCTTGACCTTGGTCATGCAGTTGTCGAACTGCTCGGGCGTGATCAATCGCCCTTCGATCGCCAACTGGCCGTACCGGAAATCGTCGTCCATCGGATGCCTGTTCGGGAGGTGGAGGGCCGATCTTAGGCAGGTGCGCATCGGCCTGGAAGACAGCGTCATCGCATGGCCCGCCCAGACCATGACACAGTCGAACGCCACCCCCGCTAAGTGGCGACCGATGGGGAGCTTGCTGCGACCCCGCACTGAAGCAACGCCGCGCCTGCTCTGGCTTGCACGACCCGCGGCCCGACCCATCCTCGGCTGGACGCACCAACATAGAGGGATAGCCATGGATCGCTACTACACGGAAAGTCACGAATGGGCGTCGGTCGACGGCGACCAGGTCGTCATCGGGCTCTCGCAGCACGCTGCCGAAGAGATCGGCGAGATCATCCACGTCGAGCTGCCCAAGGTCGGCGACACGGTGACCCGCGGTCAACCGATGGCCGAGATCGAATCGGTCAAGTCCGTCAACGACTTCTACGCCCCGGTCGACGGCACCGTGGCCACGGTCAACGAGGAGCTGGAGGGCCAACCCGAACTGGCCAACCAGGACCCGCTCGGCAAAGGCTGGTTCGTACGCGTGAGCCCCACCAGCGGCGAACCCACCGCCGGCCTGCTCACCCAGGCCGACTACGAGGCCCACATCGCCGAAGGCTGACATGCACCCCGCCCGCGCGCCACACCCCGGCGCCATCGCCCTGCCGATGCGCCGGCCATGACCCCCCGCATCGGCATCGGCTACGACATCCACCGGCTCGAGGACCGGCCCGGCACGGGCCTGGTCCTCGCCGGGGTGCACGTACCCTGCGACCTGGCCAGCGTGGCCCACAGCGACGGCGACGTGGTCCTCCACGCCCTGACCGACGCCATCCTCGGCGCCTGCGCGGCCGGCGACATCGGTGAGCTATTCCCCGACACCGACCCCGCCAACGCCGATCGCGACTCGACCGACTTCCTCACCCACGCCCTCGCCCTCGCTGCCGATCGCGGCTACCGCCCCGGCAACTGCGATATCAACATCATCGCCCAACGCCCCCGCCTCGCCGCTCACAAACCCGCCATGCGCGCCACCCTCGCCGCCCTCCTCCGCCTCCCCCCCGACGCGGTCGGCCTCAAAGCACGCACCAAAGAACACTGCGACGCCACCGGCGCCGGCACCGCCATCGAAGCCCACGCCGCCATCCTGCTCATCGAAACCTGAACCACGCCCAACCACCGCCGCGCCCCGCCGGTCCAAACCAAGCGACCCATCGGCGGAACCGGGGCCGAAGCCCGCGAGCAAGGCGAAGCCGATGGCGGGACATAGGCCCGCTATTCGCTATTCGCCAATCGCCATTCGCTATTCGCCATTCGCCATTCGCCATTCGCCATTCGCCAATCGCCAATCGCCAATCGCCATTCGCCACTCGCCACTCGCTACTCGCCACTCGCCATTCGCCACTCGCACGCCACCCCCCCCACGTCCG
>JBEPXK010000028.1:0-15027 GCA_041641915.1 Planctomycetota bacterium | reverse complement strand
CTGGTGCTCATCGGCGATCGCGAGATGCAGAAGGTCCTCGGCGAGCTGGACAAGGAGGACCTGGCCCTGGCGCTGAAGACCGCCACGCCCGAGGTCACCGAGAAACTCATGGGCAACCTGTCCAAGCGTGCGCGCGATAATCTCCAGGACGAGATGGAGATGCTCGGGCCCAAGCCACTGAGCGAGGTCGAGGAGGCGCAGAAACGCATCGTCGAGCACGTCCGCGAGCTCGAGGAGCGCGGCGAGATCACCATCAACCGCGGTGGCGCCGAGGAGATGGTCTGATGGCGATCCTCCGTTCCCGCAGCGTCGAAGGCAAGAACTACGCCGTGCCCAATCCGGCGGTCGCGCGCAGCCTGCGCGAATGGCAGCGGCGGATCGAAGATGCCCACGTGCAGGGCGAGCAGGCCGCCGGCCTGGCGATGGCCGAGCGCGTGGCCGAGCTCGAGCGCCGCGAAGCCGCGCTCGAAGCGACGGTGGCCGAACGCGAACGCGCGGTCGAAGCCGCCTGTCACGAACGCGTCGACGGCGCCCTGCGTGCGCTCGGCGCCGCGCTCGAAGCGTTGCCCGCCCTGCAGCAGGAGGTGGTCCGCTCGGCCGAGCGCGAGATCGTGGAGCTCGCCCTGGCGATCGCCGCCCGGCTGCTCCGGCACGAGATCGAACACGATCCGACCTGGATGGAGGCGGTCCTGCGCGACGCCCTGGCCCGGGTTCCCGATCGGCGGCAGGTCGAGCTGCGATTGCATCCGCGTGATGCCGAGGCGGTGCGCGAACATCTGGCGGAGATCGGCTCGCTGGCCGGCATCGATGAGCTGGCGATCGTTGCCGACCCGGGCGCCGTCCGCGGGGCGATGGTCCTGCGTTCGGGCGGGACCGCGATCGATGCCGGCGCACCCGGAGCCTGGCAGCGGCTGGCCGAGGACCTGCTCGCGACCGCGCCGGCGGCCACCGCCACGGCTGGCGATCCCGCGGGCGCGGAACCGACCGACGCGGACGCGGAGAGTGGGACATGATCGATCTCGGCCGCTACCACCAACGTCTGCGCGGGGTCGATCCGGTCCTGCTCAGCGGCGATGTCACCCGGGTGGTGGGGCTCTCGGTGATCGCCTCGGGGCCGGCGGTCCCGGTTGGCGACCTGTGTCGCATCAGCGGGCCCGCCGGCAGCCAGTTGGCCTTGACGGTCGGTTTCCGCGAGGGCGAGATGCTGCTGCAGCCGCTGGGCACGATCACCGGCATCCGGCCGGGCGATCGGGTCGAAGCGCTGGGCCGGGGGCTGGAGATCCCGGTCGGTCCCGGCCTGGTCGGCCGCGTGATCGACGGGGTCGGCAATCCGATCGACGGCAAGGGGCCGATCCTGGGTCGGGCCCGGCGCGCGGTCGAAGGCCAGCCCCCGCCGGCGCTCTCGCGCCGGTCGATCGATACGGTGCTGGAGACCGGCTTCAAGGTGATCGACACCGTATTCACCGTCGGCAAGGGCCAGCGCATGGGCATTTTCGCCGGCTCGGGCGTCGGCAAATCGGTGTTGCTCGGCGAGCTGGCCCGCAACGCCAGCGCCGACATCAACGTCATCGCCCTGGTCGGCGAACGCGGCCGCGAGATCGGCGAGTTCGTTTCCAAGATCCTCGGCCCTGAAGGGCTGGCGCGTAGCGTGGTCATCGCCTCTTCGTCGGACCGGCCGGCGGTCGAGCGGGTGGTCGCGGCCCAGGCGGCCCACGCGGTGGCTGAGCATTTCCGCGACGCCGGTCTCGACGTGCTGCTGATGATGGATTCGGTCACCCGGCTGTGCCACGGTCAGCGCGAGATCGGCCTGAGCGCCGGCGAGCCGCCGACGGTGCGCGGCTATCCGCCCAGCGCCTTCGCCATGCTGCCGACCCTGCTCGAGCGCTCCGGCACCAGCGAGCACGGCAGTATCACCGCGTTCTACACCGTGCTGATGGACGCCGACGAGGAGTCGGACCCGGTGGCCGACAACGTCCGCGCGATTCTCGACGGCCATCTGTTCCTCAGCCGCGAGATGGCCGGAAGGGCGATCTACCCGGCGATCGACCTCGCCCGCAGCGTCAGCCGGCTGATCGTCGATCTGGTGCCCGACGACGAGCATCGGCTGAGCCTGCGCACGCGAGAACTCTGGGGCGAGTACGAGCGGGTGCGCGACCTGGTCGAGATCGGCGCCTACGAGCAGGGGACCAACGCCACCGTCGACCAGGCGATCGCCTGCCACCCGCGGCTGGTCGCCTTCGTCAAACAGGAGATGGGCCTGCGCCTGGAGCGCACCGAAAGCCTGGAATTGCTGCGCAGTGCGTTGGGCCAGGCGGCCTTCAGTCCGATGGGTGAAGGGGCCGAAGCATGAGCCGCTACGACCTGCTCATCGAGCACGTCGCCCGGCGCGAGGAGGCGATCACCCGCGAGCTGGGGCGGATCCGCGACGCCCGCACTGCCTGCGGGCGACTGATCGCCAGTTACGGCGAGGCGCGCGATGCTGCCGGTCGGGGCCTCGCCCCGCAGGAGCACCCGCTCTATCTCGCCTACTGCACGCGGCTGGCGGGGATGGAGGCCAAGGCCCGCGGCGACCTCGCCGAACTCGAGCGCCATGAAGACGACGCCCGCGCGCGGCTGTTGCAGGTCCATCAACGGCGACGCAGCTTCGAGCACCTCGCAGCGGCCGAGGCCAGACGCGCGCGTACCCGCGCCGAGCGACGGATGCAACGCGAGGCCGATGAGATCGCCGCCCGGCGCTGGCTGGAGGTGCGATGATGCACGGTTTCATCCGCACCTTGTTCCTCGGCCTGAGCGTGCTCTCGATCCTGATCGTCGGCATCGGCCTGACCGTGGCCCTGTTGTTCGCGCAGCGCGGCGGGGTCAAGGGCATGCTCAAGCAGGTGGCCAACTCGCCGGAGGAGAACGAGGCGCTGCGCCAGCTCAGCACGCGTCCCGACGAGCCGTCGCCGTTGCCGCACCGCGCCGCCGGGGCCGACTACGAACGTGTGCTGCAGGACGTGGCCCAGCGGATCAACGAGGTCACGGTGCGCGAACTGGTCGAACGCAACAAGGCCAAGGCGGCGGAGCTCGCCGAACGCGAACGCTATCTCGCCCAGCGCGAGGCCGAACTGCGTCTGGGCCAGAGCGACATGATGCGCTTGCAGCGCCAGCTTGAGGCCCTGCGCCGCGAGCTGCGCGACGAGCGCGCGGAACTTGCCGAGCGTCAGGAGGCCTTCGCCCGCTCGCAGCTCGAGACCGCGCGCCAGGTCCAGGTGCTCGACGAGGTCGAACGTGAACGCGCGCAGGAGCTGGCCCGGACCTACGCCATGATGCGCGATCCCTGGCGTCAGCTGCGTCAACTCGCGCCGAACGACATCGCGCGCTTCCTCGCGCTGATGGAGCCGAAACAGGCGGCCGAGATCCTCGACGCGGCGGTCGCCGATCGCGAGATGCCGGGCGTCTCGACGCGGATTCATCGCGCGCTGCTGGCGCTCGACCTCAGCGGCATGAGCGGCAGCCAGGCCCAACGCCTGGCCACGCTCTACGACTACATGAAACCGAAGCAGATCCTGCCCTACCTCGCCGACAGCGACCCGGGCGAGGTTGCACGGATCCTGCTGGCGATGGAGCTCAAGCAGCGGGCGGCGCTCAAGGAGGCCATCCATGCCGCCGATCCTGAGCGGGGTGCCGCCGTGGACCGGGCGCTGCAGGTCGAGCAACTGCGCGCGGGGGATGGAGGTGGCGCATGATCACGCTGACCAGGCTCAACGGGGAAGAGATGATCGTCAACGCGCAGCAGATCGAGAGCATGGAGGCCAAACCCGATACCCGGGTCACCTTGATGAACGGCAAGCAGCTCTACGTCCGCGAGAGCCCGGAGGAAGTGGTGCAGCTGGTGCGCGCCTGGCTCGCCGGTTTGCGGCAGGGGGGCGAGTAGCATGGATGCGGCCACGCTCGGCGGACTCGCGCTGGGAATCACCCTGCTGCTGATCGGCATCAAGCCGGCCAACCTGCAGTTTTTCATCGACCCGGGATCGATGGTCATCGTCGCCGGGGGAACGGTGGCCGCGCTGCTTATCAACTACCCGCTGCGCAGCGTACTCGGGGTCACCGGCGTGGTGCGCAACACCATGCTCTTCGCCTCGACCGACCTCAACGAGGTCATCGATCGGATGGTCGAGTTCGCGACCATCGCCCGGCGCGACGGCCTGCTGGCGCTCGAGGAACGGCTCGAGGACCTGCAGGATCCCTTCCTGCTGCGCGGCATCCAGATGATCATCGATGGCGTCGCACCGGAGAGCGTGCGTTCGATCATGGAGATCGAGCTCGAACAGATGGCCAGTCGCCATTCCTACGGCAAGGGGATCATCGACAGCGCCGGAGCGATGGCGCCGGCCTTCGGGATGATCGGCACCCTGATCGGTCTGATCCTGATGCTGCAGAATCTCGACGATCCCAGCGCGCTCGGGCCGGGCATGGCGGTGGCGTTGATCACCACCTTCTACGGCGCGGTGATCGCCAACCTGGTCTTCATCCCCCTGGCTGGAAAGTTGGGCGCGCGCAATACCGAGGAGGTGCTGGCGCGGCAGGTGATGGTCGAAGGGGTGCTGGCGATCCAGGCCGGCGAGAACCCGAATGTGATCCGCGAGCGTCTCAAGGGCTTCCTTTCACCGGCGGACCGGGCCGAGCCGGAGCAGGGGGAGTGAGCCGTGGCCGAGCTGCCGGAGGAGGATGGGGGGCCCGAGACCCCGGAATGGATCGTCACCTTCACCGACCTGATGTCGTTGTTGCTGACCTTCTTCATCCTGCTGCTGACCTTCTCCACGCCCAAGGTGGAGAAACTGTTCGAGCTGCGTGGCAGTATCCGTGACACCTTCGGCATCTTTTCCGGTCGGCGTGACGACAAGGACAGCCTGACCCCGCCGCGGATGATCCGTCAGGGTCGCGAGCAGCGCAATCCCTATGCGCCCTCGCGCCCGCCGCGCTTCCGCCCGCTCGAGGACCGCGATCCGAACGAGATCCTGCTGCGGCTGCGCGACCGCCAGGGCGAACCGATCGAGTGGGAACGCATCCGCGAAGGCTATCGCGTCTTCATCCGCGACGCGGTCGATTTCGCCCCCGGCGAAGAGGACATGTCCAGCGCCTCATTCCGTCGGTTGGTGACCGTGGCCCGCGCGCTCGAGCACATGCCCTACCACCTGGTGGTGGTCGGCTACACCGGCTCCGGGGAACTGGACCTGCTGCGCGAACAGCAGACCGATCCGATGGATTTGGCCATCCGCCGCGCGGTCAAGATCGCGCAACGCCTGGTCCGTCGCGGCGCGATCGGCGCCGACAAGGTCGCGGTGGCGGGCTATGGCCCCGAACGCGGCGAGACCGGCAGCGGACGGGCCGAATTCATCATCGTCGATCGCGACGGTTTCGCGGGGAGATGAGCGATGGATCTGCCCGAGGAGGAGAAACGCGGCGTTCCCGCCTACATGGTCAGCTTCGGCGACATGATCACCCTGTTGTTGACCTTCTTCATTCTGCTGGTCGCGCTGGCCGACACCCAGGAGGCCGGGCTGGTCGGACAGGGGCGTGGACCGCTGATCCCGCACATCAACGCCAAGGGCATGCCCGGCATCATGGCCGGGCGCCTGCACCACGATCGGCTCAAGTACAAACGCGACCTGTGGTGGATCCCGGATCAGGAGGGCAGCCCCGACGAGCTCGAGCGCGTGACCAAGAAGCTGCGCGAGGAGCTGGCGGTGCGCTTCCGCCCCGACGAGGCCGCGGTGCGCTACGCGCGCGACCGGGTGCAGCTACGGCTGCCGGCACGCATCGAGTACGTCGACGGCAAGCCGGTGTTGCACCCCTCCGCGCGCTCGGTGCTGGTGGCGGTGGCCGACGCGGTGCGCGGACGACCGGAACGGCGTGTGCGTATATCGGGCGATGTCCCCGGCGGCAACGGATTGGCCATGGAGTTGTTGGAAAGCGCGACGCAGGGGCGCATGGTTTTCCATCACCTCCATTGGCTGGGCGTGCCGGCCGAACAGATGAGTCTCTGGGGCTGGGGCGCGACCCGGCCCAAGTTGCGCTCCGACCCGCAAGCGCGGGAGAACCGGGGCATCACGGTCGAGGTGCTCGACGCTGCGCGCCGCATGCGCGACGAGGAGGTCGGTGATGGCTGAGGACGCGAAGGGCGACGAGGAACAGATCGGCGAGAAGAAAGCCTCCGGCGGCGGCTATCTCGGGCCGGCCCTGGCCCTGCTGGTGCTGATCGTGTTCGTGCTCACCGCCGGGTTCGTGCTCTACGGCGCACTCTCGGCGCAGGAGGAGACCGAGGACTCCCAGGAGACGCGCGACCAGCCCGAGCGCGATCTGCTCGAGGAATGCCAGCCGGTGCCGCTGGGCGATGTCATGGCCAACGTCGGCAACGAACAGGGGCTGCGCTACTGCAAGGTCAATGTCGAGCTGTGGGTGGTCAACGAGCAGGCCGAGCAGGTCGCGCGCGAAGAGGTGCGGCGCATCCTGCATGAGGCGCTCGAGGAGCGATTGCATTCGTTCGATATGGAGGAGCTTTCGAGCGAATACGTCCACACCAAACTGCGCACGACCTTCAAGGACGAGCTCAACAACGAACTGCGGACCATCTTCCGTAGCGAGGGTACCGACACCGAATACATCGAGAAGGTGGTCCTGACCGGGCTGCTGGTGCAGTAGGGGGCGGCATGGACGACATCCTCTCTGAGGACGAACTCAACGCCCTGCTTGACGCGGTCGAGCACGACCCGTCGTCGGCGATGGAACCGCAGCGGGTGGTCGATTACGACTTCGCCCGTCCGGACAAGCTCAACCCCGACCAGATCCGTTCGCTGCAGCGGATGCACGAGTCGATCGCCCAGGATTTCGAGTATCACCTCGCGCGGTTGCTGCAGGTCAGCGTTGAGGTCGCGCTGGTCAGCCTGGGGCAGCTGAGCTTCGACGTGTTCCACGCCTCGTTGTCCAATCCGACCGCGCTCCAGGTGCTGGAGATGAGCGGCGCGCCCGAGCGCTGCATCATGACCGTCGACTCCAAACTCGCCTTCAGCCTGATCGACCGCATGCTCGGTGGCCGCGGCAAGGCCCTCGATCGCCCCCGGGCGCTGACGATGGTCGAGGAGAGCCTGATCGACAACGTCACCGATCGCTTCCAGGGCCTGCTCAGCGAGGCCTGGAGCCGGCTGCAGCCGATCCGGTTCAAGGTCATCGAGCGCGAATCCGACCCGCAGTTCGCCCAGGTCATCCCCGCCGGTGAGATGGTGCTGGTCTCGACCTTCAGCATCCAGGGGCCCGAGGAGATGGAGCCGGGCGAACTGTGCATGGCCATCCCCTTCATCAATCTCGAAGGCGCGGTGGGCAAGCTCTCGTCGCAGACCCGCTTCGCCCAGATCGATCTGCGGCAGACGCCCGAACAACGCGAGCATATCGACCGCATCGTTTCCGACACCACGGTGCCGCTGCGGGTCGAACTCGGCACCGCCACGCTGCGCATCGGCGAGGTGCTGGCGATGAGCAAGGGCGATGTGATCGTGCTCGACCAGCCGCGCGACGAGCCGATGCAGGGCCATCTGGCCGGATTGTACAAACTCCAGGGACGCCCCGGGCGCATCGGGCGCAAGGTCGGTTTCCTGGTCGAGCAGCTGTTGCCGCGCGGCCCGCTGCCGGAGGTCGTACCGAGCAAGGCCAGAGGGGCCGAGGAGTTGAAGCATGGCTGACGAGCAGATGCCCGAGGACGCCGCAGCGGGCGGCGACGAGCCCGAGGTCCAGGCCGCGGAGTTCCCCGATCTCGATGGCGCCGGCGCGACGAGCGCGCCCCAGCCCGACATCGACATGATCAAGGACATCGAGGTCACCCTGACCGTCGAGCTGGGGCGCACCGACATGGTGATCGAAGAGGTGCTCAAGCTGACCCCGGGCAAGGTGATCGAGCTCGACAAGCTCGCCGGCGAGGCGCTCGACATCATGATCAACGACAAGTTGATGGCCCGCGGCGAGGTGGTGGTGGTCGACGACCGCTTCGGCATCCGGGTCACCGCGATCGTTGATCCGCGTTCGCGGGTCGCTGCGATGGGGCCCAACGGGGCGATGGCTGGTGAGGCCGGCGAGGTCGAGCCCGCGGAGGCCTGATTCCGCGCCCTGGCGTCGGTGTCGGAGGGAGCGCCCGTTCAACGGGCACAAGGTCCTTGCCACATCAGGCAACAGCCTGCATCATTGGCGGTGCAGTACCGAGGGGAGCGACGGTGGCGAAACTGAAGTTCCAATATGTGGCGCGCAACGACACCGGCCGGCAGATCAAAGGCACGGTCGAGGGCGCGAGCGAGAGCGACGCGACCGGTCGCCTGCGTCAGCGCGGGCTCGCGGTGGTCAGCATCCAGGAGAAGAAGCCGCCGAAGGAGATCCGCCTGTTCGGCGAGCCGGCCAAAAAGGCCAGCCAGGCCGATCTGGCGATGTTCACCCGTCAGATGGCGACCATGCTCAGCGCGGGCATTCCGTTGCTCGAGGCGATCGAGATCCTCGCCGAGCAGGTGGCCGAGGACAATCAGGGCTTCGGCACCGCCCTGCTCGAACTCGCCGACGCAGTGCGCGGCGGTACCGCCCTGTCCGAGGCGATGACCCGCTACCCCAAGGTCTTCCCCGACATCTACATCAACATGGTCAAAGCGGGCGAGGCCTCGGGCCAGATGGACGGGATCCTCAACCGCCTCGCCGAATACATGGAGGCGAGCGAATCGCTCAAACGCGAGATCAAGTCCGCGATGACCTATCCGGTGATCTCGTTGGCGATGATCCTGCTCATCGCCGGTTATCTCCTGATCGGGGTGGTGCCGAAGTTCGCGACCATGTTCACCCGGATGAAAGTCGATCTGCCGATCGTGACCGTCGGCGTGATGGCGACCTCGGACTGGCTGCAGGCGAATGTACTGCTGGTCATCTTCGCGAGCATCGCGGTGTTCGTCGGTTATCGCGTCGCGCGCAAGAACGAGCGCTTCTGCTACCTGACCGACACTCTCAAGCTCAAGATGCCGGTCTTCGGCCAGCTGAGCCAGAAGGTGTTGGTCAGCCGTTTCACCCGCACCTTCTCCACCCTGCTGAGCTCCGGCGTGCCGCTGCTCGGCGCGCTGGAGATCGTCGCCAACACCTCGGGCAACCGGGTGCTGTCCGCGGCGGTGATGGACACGCGCGAATGCGTGCGCGAGGGCCAGAGCCTGACCGCGCCGCTCGAGGAATGCTGGGTGTTCCCACCGATGGTGGTGCGGATGATCTCGATCGGCGAGAAATCCGGCGCGCTCGAGACCTTGTTGAGCAAGGTCGCCGACTTCTACGACGAACAGGTCCACGCCACGGTCAAGGCGCTGACCAGCCTGATCGAGCCGATCATGATCGGCATCATGGGCTTCATCGTCGGTGTGATCGTGCTGGCCATCTTCTGGCCGATCCTCGAGATGCAGAAGGCTCTGGGCCAGCAGGCCGCTGGCGGCTGATCGGCCGTGGCTCCCGGCCGTTCCGGCGATGGGTCGGATGCCACCGCGCCGACGCCGGCCAACGCCGGTAGCGCGTCGGCGTCGGCCCCCAGGATCGGGCGCATGGGCGATCGCCCCGACCCCATCCATCCCGAAGTCCGCATCGCCGCGCGGCTGCTGAGCCTGCTGCGGCTGCTGCTCCTGGCCCTGGCGCTGGCGGTGGTGACCCTCGCCCCGGCCTCCGAGACCGGCAACCTCGTCGCCAGCGAGCAGATCCGCGAACGCCTGGCGGTGGTGTTCATCCTGGTGGCGCTGGTCGCGGTCGGCCAGGTGATGGGCGTGCGCCGGGTGCGTTCGATGCGCAAGCTGGCCGTGCACGTCGCCTTCGATGTGTTGTGGGTCGGCTACGTCATCTACCTCTCCGGTGGCGTGGTCGGGCCCGGGGTGCCCCTGTTGTTCGCGGTGGTGCTCGGCAGCAACCTGATCCTGCCCGGCCGGCTGCCGTTCATGGTCCCGGTGCTGGCTTCGGCGATCCTCGGCATCTCTGGGGTGCTCTATCTCGCCAGGGTCCTGCCGGCCGAGCTCTCCCCGGTCAACGTGCCGCGCGCGTTGGTCGATCCGCAGCGCATCGTCAGCACGATGGTCGCCCAGATCGGCGCGCTGGTGCTGGTCGACCTGCTCGCGCAGTACCTCGGCCGCCGGCTGCACGAGGAACGCGTGCTCACCGACGAGCTGCTCGACCACCTCGGCGAAGGCGTGCTGGTCGCGGACCGCCACGGTCGGGTGCTCTACTCCAACAGCGAGCTGCTGCGCCTGCTCGACATCGAACCGGCGCAGGACGCCGAACCGCGGATCGATGTCTTGTTCGCCAGCGAGAGCCTGGCGCCGGTGCGCGAACTCTTCGCTCGCCCGGGCGAGACGCACGTGCTGCGGCTGCGTACCGCGGGCGGGCGATCGCTCTCGCTCCATCTCAAGGCGCTCTACGGCCGGCGCGGGCGACGGGTGGCCACCGCGCTGACGGTTTCCGACGAGACCGCGTTGCGCGCGCTCGAGCGCGAAGCCGAACGCAGCGAACGGCTCGCGGCGATGGGCGAGATGGCCGCGGGGATCGCCCACGAGGTGCGCAACCCGCTCGCGAGCCTGCGCGGCTGCGCCCAGGAACTGGCCCATCTCTCCGAGCGCTGGGGCAAGGACGACGCCGCCTCGCTGACCCGGATCATGATCGATGAATCCGATCGCGTCGGCCGGATCATCGAGGATTTCCTCCGCCTCGCGCGCACGCGCCAGCCCGAGTCCCGGGCGATCGCCTGGCATCCCTTCCTCACCGATATCGAGCGGCAGGTGCGGCTGACCCCCGATCTGCCGGCGGGGCTCGAACTGCAGGTCGCGCTCGACCCCGCGACCCCGGCCACGGTCCACGCCGACGAGGACCACCTGCGCCAGATATGCCTCAACCTGATCGGCAACGCGCTCGATGCAGTACGCGAGATCGCCGCGCCGCGGATCCGGGTGCAGGTGGAACCCGGCGCGGAATCCACGGTGGTGCTTGCGGTCAGCGACAACGGCTGCGGGATGCCGCCCGAGGTCCGCGAGCGCGCCTTCACGCCCTTCGTCACCTCCAAGAGCCGCGGCACCGGCCTCGGCCTGGCGCTGGTTCATCGCCTCGTCGCCCAGCACGGCGGCGAGGTCGGCCTGCGCAGCGAGCCGGACGCAGGCACCACGGTCCGGGTGGTGCTGCCGTTGTAGCCCGCCGCTTGTCGTGGACCCGCCGGGCCGCAGACTCCCCCGCGTGGAAGCGAGCGGGACCCTCTGCGCTACCGGCATCCGGCGGCTGATTGCCGACGGGGCGATCGCCAGCGACGCCGGTGTGGCCGACGACCAGATCCAGCCGGCCTCGCTCGATCTCTCGATCAGCTCCGAGGTCTTCCGCATGCCCGGCAGCGTGCTCGCGCTCGAGGGCGAGCGCGTGCGCGACCTCATCGACGTGCTGGCGCTCGAGCGCCTCAGCCTCAGCGCCCCGACCTGCCTCGCGCGCAACCAGGTCTACCTGGTGCGGCTGCGCGAGCGCTTCGCGCTGCCGCCGGGCATCGAGGCCTACACCAATTCCAAGAGCAGCACCGGCCGGGTCGACCTCGCCACCCGGGTGCTGACCGACAGCAGTACGCGCTACGATCGCATCGGTCCCGGTTACGCCGGCGAGCTGTGGCTCGAGCTGATTCCGCGCGCCTTCGACGTCATCCTGCGCAGCGGCATCAGCCTCAACCAAGCGATCTTCTTCCGCGATCGCGATCAGTTCGATGCCGCCACCCTGGCCGCCAACTGGCAGCGCGACCCGCTACTCTACGACCCCGACGGCAGAGCACTGAGCGCGGCGAGCAGCGTGCGCGATGCGCGGGTGGTGATGACCGCCGATCTCTCGCAGCCGGTGGTCGGCTACATGGCCAAGCGCACCCACCTGCCGTTGAACCTCTGCGGCAGTGCGCGACATGAGCCTGAGGACTTCTTCGCACCGGTCGCCGCGCCGGGTTCGGGCTATCTGTTCCTCGAGAAGGACCGCTTCTACATCCTCGCCACCTGGGAGCGAGTCCGGGTGCCGGCCGACACCGCCTGCGAGATGGTGCCCTACGATCCCACCGCCGGCGAGTTCCGCGCCCACTACGCCGGTTTCTTCGACCCCGGCTGGGGCATGGGTGGCCCGCTGCCGGGCACGCGCGCGGTGCTCGAGATCCGCCCGCACGAGGACGACCTCATCCTGCGCCACCGCCAGCCGATCTGCGGCATGGCCTATGAGCGTCTGGCCGAGGTTTGCCCCACCGCCGAGCTCTACGGCGGGCGTGGCAACAACTACGCGACCCAGGCGGGTCCACGGCTGAGCAAGCACTTCCGCCAGCGCGATCCCGCCGGCTGAAACCGCTCAGGGCAGCAGCAGCATCGCGTCGCCGTAGGAATAAAACCGGTAGCGTTCGCGCACCGCTTCGCGGTAGATCCGGTGCAGCAGGTCGATGCCGGTATGGCACGCGACCAGCATCAGCAGGGTCGAGCGCGGCAGGTGGAAATTGGTCAGCAAGGCGTCGACCACCTGCAGCCGTTGCGGCGGGTGGAGGAACAGTCGCGACCAGCCGGCGTAGGGGGCGAGCCCGCCCGGCTGGCGTGCGGCGGTCTCGAGCGTGCGGGTGACGGTGGTACCGAGTGCGACCACCCGGCCGCCGGCCGCGCGGGTCTGCGCGATCGCCGCCACCGCGTCCGGGGGGCAGGCACAACGTTCGGCGTGGATCGCGTGGCGGGTCAGGTCTTCGCTCTGGACCGGTTTGAAGGTGCCGGGCCCGACGGCGAGGTCGATGTCGGCGAAGCGGCAGCCGGCCCGTTCGAGCCGCTCGAGCAGCGCGTCGGTCAGGTGCAGGCTCGCGGTCGGCGCGGCCACCGAGCCGGGGTTGGTCGCGAACACGGTCTGGTAGCGGTCGCGGTCGCGCTCGGTGGCCTCGCGGCGGATGTAGGGCGGCAGCGGCACCCGGCCGAGGCGTTCGGCCAGGACGAGCACGCTGCAGCCGGGGGGGAAGGCCACCGTGCGGGTGCCGTCGTCGTGACAGTCCACGACCCCGATCGCGACCGGATCGCGCAACGTCGTATCGCCGCCGTCGATCAGCAGCTCGCTGCCGGGGCGGACGCGGCCGCGGATCATGCAAATCCAACGCTCGCCCGGCCCGGTTGCCGGCTCGTCGGTCGGATGCACCAGCAGTAGCTCGATGCGCCCGCCGGTGGCCTTGCGCCCCAGCAGGCGAGCGGGGATCACCCGGGTGCGGTTGCGCACCAACAGGTCGCCCGCGCCGAGGAAGGCCGGCAGGTCGCGTACATGATGGTGTTCGATCGCGCCGCCGCCGATGCGGCAGACCAACAGGCGGGCCGCGTCGCGTGGCTCCGCCGGCTCCTGGGCGATCAGCTCTTCGGGCAGCTCGTAGTCGAAGCGTTCGGTCTGCACGCCGGTCGCGTCACTCCAGTAGATCGTCGGCCACCAGCAGCTCGGTGTCCGGGTGCAGCGCGAGCAGGGCGAGACCGTCGGAGGGGCGGCAGTCGATCGCCACCTCCTGGCCCTCGGCGGTGGTCAGCACGATCTCGGCGTAGTAGGTCCCGTCGACCACGGTCACGATTCGCAGTCCGCTCAAGCTCGCGCCGAGGGCTTCGAGCACGCCGGCGATCAGATCGTGGGTCAGTGGGCGGGCAAAGCGTTCGCCTTTGGCGTAGCGGGTGATCGCCGCGGCCTCGGTCGGGCCGATGAGGAAGTCGAGCCGCCGCGAGCCGTCGAGGCTGCGCAGGAAGACCACGTGGTCGCGCTGCTCGTCGAGCAGCAGATGCGACAGGCGGCAGGGGACGAACTCCATGCCGACAGGCTAGCTCTCAGGAGGGCGGCGACAACGGCGCAGGGCCCTGGCCTTGGCGCGGCGTGCCGCTCAAGCGGCCTCGATGCGCACGGCACCGGCCAGCGCGGCGATCGTCTTCGGGCTCATCGCACAGACATCGGCGCGCGCGGCATTGGCCGCGCCGGCCGCGCCGGCGTAGCGCAGGCGGGCGTGATGGTCCATGCCTGCCAGCCGGCCGTGGGCGAGGCCGGCGATGTAGGCGTCGCCGCTGCCGACCGGATTGACCTGATCGATCGGGGGCGGCAGCACCCGCCAGCGGCCGGTGGCATCGCGTACCGCGACCGGCGCGGCGCCGTCGGTCAGGTGCAGCTCGCCGACACGCTCCCAGTGCGCGATGCCGTCGTACTCCTGGCGGTTGGGCTTGGCCAGCGCCGGCGGCACCGCTCCGGCGAGCGTTGCCGCCATCGCCGGCCCGTAACTGTCGACCCAACAGGGCACGCCGGCAGCGGCACAGTCGTCGCAGATGCCGACGAGCAGACCGTCGAGCGCCGGGTCCGGTACCGAGCCGCTGACGATCACCAGTTCCACCTGTGCCAGGTGGGTGCGCAGCTGGGCGCGCAGCTGCGCCGCCTCGGTCGCGCTGACCGCGAAGCCCCCCGCCAGCGCGGTGGTCGGGCCCGGCGCTCCGGCGATCGGCGCCATGAAGCCGACGCGCAGGTCAGCCGCGGTGGACGTGAAAGCAGGTTCCACGCCCATCGCGGCGACAAGTTCGGCGAGCCAGGCGCCGGGGTGGCCGCCGGCGAATCCGCAGGCGATCACCCGATGACCGTGGGCGGCGAGCACCCGCGCCACGTTGACGCCCTTGCCCTCGGCCACGGCCCTCAGCGCGGACACACGGTTGACCGCGCCGGGGCGCAGCTGCGAGCCGGTGACGAAGTCGAGCAGGGGGTTGGGGGTGAGCGTGAGGACGCCGGCCATCGGGCTCAGTTGTTGAGGATGTCGGCGTTGGGCTTGCCGTCGGTGAACAGGGGCGCGTCGGGAATCGGCCAGGTGTGGTCCGGCTTGCGCGCGTTGATGATCACCGTCAGCGGCAGATCGATGTCCTGTTCGCGCAAAGCCGCCTGGATCGCGCGCGGATCGTCGGTGTCTTCGGCGATCGCGGCGATGGCTGCGCGTTCCGCCGGCGTGGGGCCGACCAGCACCGCGCC
>JBEPXK010000027.1:0-15030 GCA_041641915.1 Planctomycetota bacterium | reverse complement strand
TGAGCATCAACCAGCATGGCGAGGTCGAATCCTATACATACCATCCCTCGGGCGACATCGCGACCAAAACAAACGCACGCGGCAAGGTCTGGACGTATAACGACTACTACCGAGGTGTGCCGCAGGAAACGCTCGCCCCGGAAGGCGTCCAAACCAGCTTTGCCGTCAATGACAGCGGTACAGTGGCAAGCGCCACAAACGGCCGCGGGTTTGTAACCGCCTATGAATACGATGACTTGAATCGACCGGTCTTCATCGACCATCCGCGGGGCAGCGACGTAACCGTCACCTGGGATGCCCCGGGCCTCATTGACCCCGCGTCGCGCACCGTCACACGGGGGGCATACACACAGGTGACGGAGTTCGACGGCTTCGGGCGCCCGACCTGTGTGAATACAGCTGGAATCTATACCCGTACGGATTATGACCATCGCGGCCGAGCGGTGTTCGAGTCTTATCCTTCGCAGGATTCCTGCGAGCTATTGACCGCGGGCACGACAACCACTTACGACGTGCTCGGCCGTGTGACTCGTGTTGATCATGCCGACGGCAGTTTCACGGAAATGAGCTACCTCCCTGATAATCAGGTCGAGGTTACCAACGAGCGAAACCTGACCACGACGTACACGTACCGCGCCGTCGGCGACCCGGGAGACGATGAAAAGGCGTTGATGCGTGTCGACGCCCCGGAGGGCGTCACCACCATTTTTGCTCGCAATATCTTGGATCAGATCGAGTCGATCACCCAGGGCGGAGTGACACGCGATTTCGTCTACGATACCGATACTAATTTTCTGATCGCGCGCAATGATCCGGAGTTCGGCAGGACGGTGTTTGGTCGTGACCCGAACGGCAACATGACGTCACGACAGGTGAGGAACTCCGATACGCCGAACGACTACACGGAAGACTCGCCTGTAATTAATTATAACTATGACGATCTGGATCGTCTCATTCACGTGGACCATTCAGGTATAACACCGGATGTTATTCGGGAATACGACGACAATGGCAATCTAACGCGTTTGGCGGCCGGTATCAGCGACAAAGGCTTCAGTTATGATGAAAACGATAATCTCGTGGCGGAAGTACAAAGTATCAATGAAGAAGAGTTCACCATTGATTACTCGTATACCGACCTCGACTATCTCAGCGCAATCACCTATCCCTCCGGCCGATCGGTAAGCTACGCGCCCGATGCCCTCGGGCGACCGACCCAAGCCATGCCATTTCTCGCTACCACGGCGTTTCATCCAAGCGGGCAGCCGAGCCAGATTTTGTATGCCAACGGGGCCTTGACGGACATCACGCTTACGACCCGGCTGTGGACCGATCATATTCTGACCACGCATTCCGATCCGGTTGTCGATCTGACGTATTCGTATGACGGGGTCGGAAACGTGACGGCTATCGATGACGGGGTTGACTTTGAGTCGGATCTGACCTTGGGCTACGACGACATCAATCGCTTGACGAGCGCAAACGGCTCTTGGGGTTTCGGGACGATAGACTATGACGAGACCGGGAACATCACCGGAAAAGATATCGGCGCGGACTACTTGAACTACAGCTACGGGTTAACGAATCACCAGCTGGAAAGCATTAGTGGGTCGAGCGACTATGTTTTCACCTATGATGTCTACGGCAACGTGATCGATAATGGGGTCCACTCGATGACGTACGATGACGCGTCCAACCTGCGCAGCATCTCCGGACCCGTTGATATCGTCTACGAGTATGACGGCGACGGCAAGCGCGTACGTCGCGAGAAAGATGGCAAGGGATTGAGCTACATCTACGCGAGCAATGGTGACCTGCTCGCCGAGTACGACGATACGGGTTACAAGTACAAGGATTACATCTATCTCAACGGCCGACTGGTCGCGGCAGTCGACGTCGACGACGACACGGACAACGACCTGTTGGCGGATGACTGGGAAATCCAGTATTTCGGGGATTTGAGCTGGGGACCGACGGACGACCCAGACGGCGACGGGATCACGAATGCCCAGGAATTCGACGAGGATACCGATCCCGCCACCGCGCAGTTACCGGAGAAAGTGCAGACATTGAGCGCGCGGCCGGGTGATACCCAAGTCACGTTGACCTGGGAGGCCAGCGTTGGCGCCGCCCGTTACAACATCTACTGGAGTACGAGTCCAGGCGTCACCAAGGCAACTGGCAACAAGATTGGGGACGTGGCGTCCGCATACCTACATGGCGGTCTGACGAATAACACCGCCTACTACTACATCGTGACCGCCGAAAACGCCGCCGGGGAGTCGCCGGCGTCCGACGAAGCCTGGGCCATTCCCGGGATCCCTGAGTGGGGTGATGCCTTCCTGCTGGAATATGAAGAGCTGGGCGACGCCAAGTCTCCGGTGGTGGCGATGGCGAACAATGGCGACGGCATCGCCGCGTGGGAGCAGCACGACGGAACGCGTTGGAATATTTGGGTGAACCATTACCGGGGCGGTATCGGCTGGCAAGGCCCGATGCGTCTCGAGATGATTGATGAACATGCCCGGGACCCGGATGTCGCGATTACTTCGACTGGACGCATCCTGGCGGTATGGAAACGCGACGTCAGCTCATCGAGCAGCGAAATTTGGGGCCGTTGGTACGATCCCGACACCGGATGGAATGCGCCGGAGCAGCTTGAATCTTTCGGTGGCATTGCGAGTACGCCTCGGGCGACTGTGGATGCAAACGGAAGCGGGATCGTGTTGTTCACGAACCGCAATTTTGTCGGGACTACAGTGGAGGAGTCGATATACGCAGCGCATTATGACGGGTCCAGCGGCTGGGAGGCGCCGACGTTGATATCGTCAACAAACGAATCGGGCGTCTATTACGTCATGAGTGACGCAGCCAGCACCGCGTTCGGCGAAGCGTTCGGCGTCGTGCGGGTACAGTTTGGTTCGACCGAACCGCGATATGCGCTCATAGCGCTGTCGTACGATCCGTTGGCGCAGTGGCAGACATATAGCCTCGGTGGCACCGGGTCGGAATTCGTCAGCGAGGTCAGCCCTCAGGCGGCTCTGGCCATCAACGACAGTGCGGATGCCATGGTGGTCTGGCAGCGTCAGGCAAGCGGCGATCCGCGCCGATTTATCCGAGCGCAGCGTTACGCTGGGCTCAGCGGCGCATGGGAAGCGCAGCCCGTGGTAATTGACAACGATACGACGTCGTCAAGTTCTCCCCAGGTCGGCCTGGATGACGAAGGTCACGCAATAGCCGTTTGGTCACAGTCGGACGGCAACGCGACGAGCCTATGGGGCAATCGCTACGAGTACGGAGTCGGCTGGGGGACGCCGACATTGGTGGAATCCGACGACAGCGGCAGCGCTTTCACACCCAGTCTGGCCGTCACCGACGCGGGTCGCGCCCTGGTCGCATGGCGGCTCTACGCCGGCGCAAGCTCCCGGTTGTATACGAACGAATACGATCCGGGCAATGGCTGGGCCGCGCCCGAGCTGCTTTTTGAAACGACCAAAGGGATCATTGGCCCTTATCTGGCATTGAATGAGGGACTCGAAGCCCTGACGGTATGGACGGCGGATGACGGTGAAAACTGGGACTTGTGGTCCAAGCCCTTCTCGATGCCGCTGCCAAACAGAGTGCCGGTCGCCGAGGCCGGCGTGGACGTGATGGTCTACGAAGGTGAGCCCGCGGCGTTGGATGGCAGCGCGTCCGTAGATCCGGACGGGTCAATCGCAGCGTATGCCTGGACCCAGACCGCCGGGCCGGCGGCGACGTTGAACGGCGCCGATACGGCGACCCCCGATTTCACCGCCCCGCAGGTCGCGACGGATACGGTATTGACTTTCGAGCTGACCGTTACCGACGACGAAGGCGGCACGGGAGTCGATATGGTGAACGTCACGGTGAAAGAGACCGATAGCGACAGCGACGGACTGGATGATCGCTGGGAGCTTCAGTACTTCGGAGATCTCACCTCGGGGCCGAATGACGACCCGGACGGCGACGACCTGACCAACCTGCAGGAGTACGACGCCGGCACCGATCCGACCGTCGCCGATCCGCCGCCGACGCCAGTTGCCGGCGTGGCGGCAGTACCCGGCGACGGGGAAGTGATCGTGAGCTGGTTGGATGCACTCGGCGCCGACTCATACAACGTCTACTGGGATACCTCCCCGGGCGTGACCCCTGGCGCGGCGAACGTCATGTCAAACGTAGCGACGCCGCAATGGCATCAGGGCTTGGCCAACGGCACTACTTACTACTACGTGGTGACGGCTGTGAACATCCACGGCGAATCCGACCCCTCGGTGGAGGCCTCGGCCACGCCGGGCTCCCGGCAATGGGGTAACGTGATTTATGCGGACGGATCGGACAAAACGGCTGATGTGCCGGCTGTGGCGACGGACGGCAGCGGCAACGCGATCATCGTCTGGCGGCAGGACGATGGTTCCGGACTCCTTGATGTTCGGGCGCGCCGCCACTCAGCGCTGTCAGGCTGGGAACAACCAGTAACCTTGGATACGGAAAACCGTGACGCCAATGCCCCGCGGGTCGCCATGGATCGTGCCGGCAACGCGATCGTCGTGTGGACCCAGAGCGATGGCACACGGGACAACCTCTGGAGCCGGCGATACGACCGCAATGCCGCAACATGGGAACCGGCCAGACTGCTGGAGTCGATTGACACCATTCCTGGCGGCGTTTTCAAAACAACGAGTTTCGCGGAAACGCCGCAGGTCGCTGTAGGTCCAGCCGGCACCGCTTTTGTCACCTGGACTCAGGAGCGGGGTCAACGTTGGCCGGACTCTACTGAAGGTCGCATCGTACCTATCGTGTACGCGCGTCGATACGTCCCGGACCAGGGTTGGGGGGTGCTGAATGTCATCGATGCCGAAGGTGTTGGCAGTTCTTACAACCCGCAAGTAGCAATCAATTCGGCGGGCTCTGCTGTGTTCTCGTGGGATCGACGCGCCCATTTTGAGGATCGCACGAATGGTCCGCATGATGTTTATGTAAATCGCTACACAGAGGGCAGCGGCTGGAGCGGACCGATGGTGATCGACACCAACACTGGCACGAGCAGTTCCGACGATGCCGATCAGGCAGCCGTCGGCATTGACGACGCCGGCAATGTGATCGCTATATGGCGCCAGGAAGGCAATAAGGACACGATTTGGAGGACCCGGTTCGATGCGGCCGCCGGCACTTGGGAAACACCAACCGAGATTGCGGCAAAAGGCAACGCGAATGGCTCGGATCCGACAGTCGCCGTCAATGCGCTCGGCCATGGCGTCATCGCGTGGCGCGAATCCGGAACGATCAAGGCGCAGTCCTACGATCCTGGCGCGGTTTGGCAGACGATTACGGCCGTCGGCGAAGGTTGGGTTCCCAATGTTGACATTGATGCCCAGGGCAATGCGCTGCTCGCGTGGCGCTTCGGGACAGACACAGCCTTGGCACGGTACTCGATTACCGGTGGCTGGAATACCGAGCCGATAATGCCTGCGGTGGCTGAGGGTGTTCAGGGCAACCCGCAAATCGCCATGGACGTCTACGGCGGCGCACTGATCGCCTGGCAGGAGGACGATGCCGCCGCGGGCGCCAGCGTATTCGCACGGCGCTTGGCGGTGTTCGAGGGCGGGGTGGTGAACAACCCACCCACCGCCGACGGCGGCGGGGACCGGACCGTGGATGAAGGCGCGGCGGCAACGCTCGACGGGTCGGCCTCCTTCGACCTGGACGGTACGCTCGCCGGGTATGAGTGGATGCAGACTGGCGGCCCGGCGGTGCCCCTGAGCGGCGCCTCGACGGCGGTGGCGACGTTCACGGCTCCGGCGGTCACTGGCGACACGGCGCTCACCTTCTCATTGACCGTCACGGACGCACAAGGCGCTGTGGATACCGCCGTGGTGATGATTACGGTGGCTGAGATCGACAGTGACGAGGACGGGTTGCTGGACGAGTGGGAGCGGCAGTATTTCGGTGACCTGGCCCAGAGTCCGGCGGGCGACCCGGATGGCGACGGCGGCACGAATGCCGCCGAGCAGGACGCCGGGACTGATCCGACGGTGGCGGATACGCCCCCCGCAGCGGTCGGTGACCCAACGGCAGTCGCCGGCAACGGCGAAGTGACGTTGACCTGGTCCGAGGTACCCGATGCCACGTCCTACAACATCTACTGGTCGCTGTCGTCGGGGGTAAGCCAGTCCAACGGGACCTTGATTGCCGATGTAACGAGCCCTTATGTGCACACCGGCCTGAGCAACGGCGTGCCGGTGTATTACGTAATCACCGCGGTGAACATCTTCGGCGAATCGGCCGACTCGGCCGAGGTGACGGCGACGCCGGATATCGTGCGGGAGTGGTCGGAGATCGTGAAGGTGGATCCGAGCGGCACCATCACGGGGGTGACCAGGGTATCGATGGATGCGAACGGAGGGATTGATGTGGTCTCGGGCAAGCACAACAGCCGCTACGAGCCGGGCAGTGGCTGGGGGGCTGCCGAGCCTTTTTCCGACAACAAGACGGCGACGACCGGCGCGTATGTGGCCAGGGGCTTGGACACGAGCGTGGTGACCTGGCAGGAGCGGGTGAACAACGGCAACCATGAGATCTGGGCGAACGTCGATCCGGCCGGAGCGGGCTGGCAGATTCCGGCGGAGCTCAGCACCCGGGGCACGCGGTCCGAAACCCCCCAGAGCTTCGTGGCGCCGAACGGCAATGCGATGGTGATCTGGCCGTCTTTGGAGCAGTTCGAGGCGCGGCGCTATGTGCAGGGCTCGGGCTGGGAGTCGGCGGCGACGGTGATCTCGACGGCGGTGCCGGATAACTACCCGATCACCGACTGGCGGGGCCTCACGGCGGACGCCTCGGAGAACTGGACCGTGATGTGGTCGCAGACCGGCGCCGGTTTGTGGAGCCGGCGGCGCGAGTCGGGAGCGGGCTGGCAGGCGGCGCAGCTGATCGGCCCGGGCATCTACCCCGATGATCTGGCGCTGCGTCCGGACGGCACCGGGGTGGGGGCCAGATACATCGAGCAGGCCAACGGCGACTATGTCGTGTGGGCGTTTCATGTGGACGCGGTGGCCGGGACCATCGACCAGCGCCAGGTAGGCCCGGTGATCCCCGGAGTGAGCGGCGAGTTCGTGGTGCTGGACGTCTCGGTGGACGTGGCGGCCAGCGGCCGGGCGGCGATCTCATGGCGCCAGTACGATGGATACGACTTTCTCAGCCTGTGGGCGAGCGTCTATGACCCGAGCAGCGGGGCCTGGTCTCCGCCGGTGCGGGTGGAGGACAGCGACGAGGACGTGCTGGGTTACGCCTCGTCGGCGTATTCGAACGAGCCGCCGGTGATCCGGATGGATGACGAGGGCAATGCCATCGCCGTGTGGGCGCAGTCCGACGGGACCGTTATCCGTATCTGGACGGCGCACTACTACCCGGGCACGGGCTGGACGGACCCGCAGGTTCTGAATGCGGGGGGCACGACGAACACGCGGCGCCCGAAGCTCAGGATGAACGGCGGCGGGGACGCGGTGGTGATGTGGCCGGACAGCGGCGAGCTCAAGGCGCGCCACTACGAGGTGCCGGGCACCGTGGGGGGTGAGTGATGAAACCAGAGAACCGACAGACCCACCAATGCCGGGCCCACGGACCCGAAGGGGACAGATCCATGCGCCACACCAAATACCGCCTCAGCCGCTGGCTAACCGCCGCCCTAGCGGCGTTGCTGGCCTTCATCGCCATCCCCGCCCAGGCTGACGAGACCATCACGTACATCCACTGGGACGCGCTGGGGTCGCCGGTGGCGGCGACCGACGAGGATGGGAATGTGGTGTGGCGGGAAGCCTACCGGCCGTACGGGGAACGGATCAACAACGAGGCCGCGGCCGACTCCCACAGCCGCTGGTACACGGGCCATCCCCAGGACGCCGACACCGGGCTCGTCTATGCCGGGGCGCGGTACTTCGACCCGGTCATTGGCAGGTTCCTGGCCATCGATCCGGTGGGCGTCAAGGAAGACAACCTGCACAGCTTCAATCGGTATACGTACGCCAATAACAATCCCTACGGCTACGTGGATCCGGACGGGCGGGAAGGGGTCGGTGCCGCCTTCGTGATGGAGGACGAGGATCGGTTCACAGGCGCATTCGGGACGTCGGGGAGCGTCGAGCAGGGGACCCAGCAGGTTGTCACGATCTTGGAGACCGCCGACAACGTCAGCAGTGTTGTCATGCCGGCCAAGGGAGCGGTAAGCTTTGTGGGGAAGCAGGCCGGGAAGTTTATAAAGAAGAGTGTTAAAAAGGGCACAGGTGGAAAGACTTACCAAACATACACCAAGACTAATCCAAAAACAGGTCAGGTTTACTGTGGTCGCACTAGTGGTTGTGGGTCCCCTGAGCAAAATATCGCACGTCGTGATGCTGGCCACCATATGAATAGAGAAGGCTATGGGCCTGCAGTGCTTGATAAGTCTTCCAGTAATTCGGCAGCAATTAGAGGTAGAGAACAACAGGTAATTGAAGCGTCAGGTGGTGCAAGATCAATGGGAGGAACATCAGGTAACCTCATTAATGGTATTTCGCCTCGAAATCCACGGAAAGGCTATTATCTGGATCAGGCAAGAAATGAGTTTGGTGGGTAATGTCTGAAAACACTAGGCCACGCGAGCCAGGAAATATTGCGAAGATCGATCTGAAGGATGGAACATTTGCTTTCGCCATATTGCTTGATGAGCCACTCATGGCTTTTTATGATATGAAGGCAATATCGGTTCCAAGCATCGAAACTATAATAGCGTCACCGATCTTGTTTAAAGTCTGGGTTATGAATGACGCAGTAACCTCGGGAAGATGGCCTATTGTAGGCAAAGTTCATTTGGATACCAAACTCAGAGAAGCCCCGAAGTTTTTCAAGCAAGACCCGGTTACTAAGGCATTGTCCATTTATTATCAAGGAGTGGAAACTCCGGCTACTCGTGCTGAGTGCGAGAAACTGGAGTGTGCTGCTGTCTGGAGTGCTGAACATATAGAGGACCGTTTACGTGATTACTTCGCGGGAGTGCCAAACCAATGGGTTGAATCCTTCAGACCTCAATAGTTCCAGATTGTTATATAGAAACCCGTTGTGTAGGACTGTAAAAGTTTCGTATTTACCCGACACACGGGGTCTGCGGTGACTCAGATTCTGGCGCTTTGTCTTCGGCAGTTTCATCCTACGTTGGGATGATCGGTGTCAGCTTCTTTCGGCCGATGGCCTCGCGCAGCGCCTGGGCCGGAGTCCGGCCTTTCAGGCAGTAACCCTGGTGGCTGCGTTTGAGGTTGTAGAACCGAATGAAGTGGTCCAGTACGACGGCTACGACTATCACAGCCTGTGGGCGAGCGTCTATGACCCGGCCAGCGGGGCGTGGTCGACGCCGGTGCGGGTGGAGGACAGCGACAAGGATGTGCTGGGTTACGCCTCGACGTATTCGAACGAGCCGCCGGTGATCTGGATGGATGACGAGGGCAATGCGCTGGCGGTGTGGGCGCAATCCGACGGCACGGCCGTGCGGGTATGGACGGCGCACTATTACCCGGGCACGGGCTGGACGGATCCGCAGGGTCTGAATGCGGTGGGCACGACGGATACGCGGCACCCGAAGCTCAGGATGAACGGCGGCGGGGACGCGGGGGTGGTGTGGCCGGACAGCGGCGAGCTCAAGGCGCGCCACTACGAGGTGCCGGCCACCGTGGGAGGTCAGTGATGAAACCAGAGAACCGACAGACCCGCCAATGCCGGGCCCACGGACCCGAAGGGGACAGATCCATGCGCCACACCAAATACCGCCTCAGCCGCTGGCTGACCGCCGCCCTGGCGGCGCTGCTGGCCCTCCTCACGGCCATCCCGTCCCAGGCCGACGAGACCATCGCCTACATCCACTGGGACGCCCTGGGCTCGCCGGTGGCGGCGACGGACGAGGCGGGGAACGTCGTGTGGCGGGAGAGCTACCGGCCGTACGGGCAGCGGATCGACAACGAACCCGCAGCCGATGCCAACAGTCGGTGGTATACGGGGCACCCGCAGGATGCGGACACCGGGCTCGTTTATGCCGGGGCCCGGTACTACGACCCGGTGGTGGGGCGGTTTCTGGCCCAGGATCCGGTGGAGTTTCAGGAAGACAACCTGCATAGCTTTAATCGGTATGCGTACGGCGCCAACAATCCATATAAATACATTGATCCGGATGGTCGCGTAAACGTTTGCGCTTCAGCTGCGGTTGCGGCAACAAGAAGCAGTGCGACATGCGGGGGAGGATTTGCAGGAGGAGGATCTCTAGGTGGCGCCCCCAGGGTAAGCTTACCGTCCGGGTCAACCGGAGCCCCACGTGGTGCACCAGTTGGAAGTGGCACCTTAGGCGCGGGGAAAGGTCCTCATGGCGGAGGCAAACCTGACTTTGTCGTGTCCAGAGATGGCGCAGTAGTGCCTAATTCTCCAAAAACCGCGAGACAGTCCTTAGAAAAAGCAGGCTCCCGCGGAAAGAAAATTTCAAATCCTTCCGGCACAGAAACCGGCAGCGTCCATAATATCCCAGATATGAAGATGGATGTTAGGATCATGGATGGTGGGCCTGTGCATCCTCCTCGAGTTGTGACGACTCGACAAGGAACGCGTCAACCGGTTAACCCGTCTGATGGTTCGAACTTCGGTAACGTCCCGAGAGCTGAACAACGAGCTAGAAGCCACATTCCATTTATTCAGTGACGGAGCATGAAAAATATCAACGATGTTGAGAAAACGGAGAATTTCGTTGCATGTAAAATGGTTGGTGCGCAATTGGATAGTTTTCGCGTTTACAGTCTTGAGTTGCAACTGAATTTTTTGGGTGAGACAGGCAAAGGGCTACAAAGCTATTGGCTGTGTACCACAGGAAATGTCAGTTTTCTCGATGGAGGAGATATCTATCGAGATCGTGCAGATGTAGTCGCTAATTTGTACCACTTGCTCGGTCAGAAAATCACCGCAGTTAAAATTGAAGCTGGCGGCGCATTGTCATTGTATTGTGATGGCAAAGTAGTAACGGCTCGTACGGATGAAGAGAGTCTTGAAGTAGTATGGTCCTTGACACCGGAATCGCCGGACCCGAATGCTAAGCATGGCTGGTCAGTTACACTAACTGATAATTCAGAATTGATTTTGTCAATATCGGACCAAACTGAACAACGATGATATTCGCCTGCATTCATTCGACGAAGGTACGACACACGTTCCAGAGTAAGTCGCGTCTTACGCGCGAATTCGGGCTCGTAGCGCGGGAGTCATCCGGCATCACGTCTAGAGTGGGTGCCGGGCCAACCCGGGTGTACGATAAGGTCTATTGAAAAGGCAGACAGCAGATCCGCCGCGCGCAGTCCCACGACTACAACGACTCGCGTTTTGGTCCCCTCTGTCAAGTTTCCAGTTTCCCAACGTACTGGATGATCGTTAGAATATCAAAAAACTGTGAAAACCGGTCCGTTGCTCGACTGGATCGATATGCACATCGAGATGCTGGCTGTGCCGCACGAGAAGCTGCATGATGAACCCCAAGGGGTAAGCACGGCGGAGCTTCAGGAGTAGGCGGTCGTGGCCCGGACAGTTCAGCTCCATGGCCAGGGTTGTCTCAATACGAATCTGAACATCCGATCGATAGCGGACCACTGCGCGCTGCTCTCCGCGGCACGCTAGCTGTTGAGTTTAGGCCGTGGCGGGAATGCTTGGTAGCGCTGATTTTCACCGAGAGATAGTTGCTTGGCAAGCGGTCGGCTACCGCACCGGGCGGGGTTTACAGGTAGACCGCCAAACAGTCACCCCTCACCGTGCGGTCGACGACCGAAGAAGCGCCTTCACGTCACGCTGAAGGGCTCAGGTTTGACGCTATGTCGCACTTGTTCAGCCTACGCGCGTCACTGCGGACACCGATGGTGTGGCGGCAGGACGACGGCAGCGGCACGTTCGACGTATTGGCCCGTCACTACACGGCGCTGTCGGGCTGGATGCCGGCGGTGACCGTGGACACGCAAAGCGGCGACGTGAGGGCGCCGCGCGTGGCCATGGACGGGCTGGGCAACGCCTGGGTGGTGTGGACCCAGGATGACGGCAGCCGGTACAACCTCTGGGGCCGTCGTTACGAGCGGGCCACGGAGAGCTGGGAAGCGGCGCTGCAGCTTGAGTCCACGGACACGACCTTTGGCATGGACAGCGATGCCGAGATGGCGCAGTTGGCAATGGCGGCCGACGGCAGCGCGGCGGTGGTGTGGACCCAGGTGCTGGGGCGGTTCTGGCCGGATTCGAGCTCGGGCCTGTTGGCGCGGATCGTTCATGTGCGCGGCTACGATCCGGCCCAGGGCTGGGGCTCGATCGAGGCGGT
Source organism: Planctomycetota bacterium (assembly GCA_041641915.1). GTDB lineage: Bacteria > Planctomycetota > UBA11346 > UBA11346 > UBA11346 > SLQH01. Next base: position 2,657 of record JBEPXK010000027.1, on the reverse strand, counting down.
GGATGCCGCGGATGTGGCCAACTCGCACGACCCGCGGGTGTCGCTCAACGATGCCGGCCGGCTGAGCGTGGTCTGGCAACGGTACCAGGTGCCGGAAGGCAGTGGTCCGGGCCGCGAGCGGGCGTTCGACGTCTACGCCAACGACTATGTCCCCGCCGGTGGGTGGAGCGGCCCGGTGGTGCTGGACACGAACCCGGGGACGACGACCAGTGATGATGCGGACCAGGCGGACGTGGCGCTGGATGCGGCGGGTAACGCCATTGCGGTGTGGCGCCAGGAGGGTACGGACGACACGATCTGGACGGCCCGTTTTGATGAGGTGCTGGGCGAGTGGGAGAGCGCGGCCCAGGTGCCGGCGGCCAGTGGCACGGCGGGCTTCGGGCCGGTGGTGGCGATGAATGACGCCGGGGCCGGCGCGGTGGCGTGGCACGAGTCGGGCACGGTGCGGGCGCGGGTGTACGACCTGTCGGGCGGCTGGCAGCCGGTGGCCGGTCTTGGGCCTGGCGGCATGGTGGAGCTCAGCATGGATGGCTCGGGCCGGGCGCTGGCGGTGTGGCAGTATGGCGCGGGCGTGGGTTGGTCACGGTATCTGCCGGCGAGCGGCTGGAGCAGCGAGTCGAGTCTGTCCGCCTCGGCCGGCGGGTTGCAGGGCTTACCGGCGCTGGCGTTGAGCCCCGCCGGGGAGGCGGTGCTCGGCTGGCAGGAAGCCGACGGGGCGGCGGGCACCAGTGTCTTCTCCCGGCGCTTCGCGGTATCGGTTATCCTTCCATGAAGGTACGGACCATGACCCTGGACGGTAGTGCCTCCAGCGACACGGACGGCACGATCACCGACCCTATCAACGCTGGCGACGCGGATACCAGCGACTGGCCGATCGAGGGGCACCAAACGAACTGGAGCAGCGCGATGCTGGCGTACTACGCCATAGACCCGGCCGGCAACCAAGAGGCCACGCAGGCGGAGGACCTGGAATGAGCACCACACTCAAGCACTGGCTGACGGCTTTCCTGACCGCTGTTCTGGCGGTTGTCACGACGCTCTCCCTCGCAGACGAGACCATCACCTACATCCACTGGGACGCCCTGGGCTCGCCGGTGGCGGCGACGGACGAGGCGGGCAATGTCGTGTGGCGGGAGGCCTACCGGCCGTACGGAGAGCGAATCAACAACGAGGCGACGGCCGGCTCCAACAACCGCTGGTACACGGGCTATCCTCAGGACGACGACACCGGCCTCTTCTACGCCGGGGCGCGGTACTACGACCCGGTCATTGGCAGGTTTCTGGCTATCGATCCGGTGGATTTCCAGGCAGACAACCTGCACAGCTTCAATCGGTATGCGTACGGTAACAACAATCCGTACAAATATATTGATCCGGATGGTCGCGTGAACGTCTGCGCTTCGGCTGCGCTAACGAGAAGCAGTGCGACATGCGGGGGTGGAGGAGGCGGCGCTTGGATAGGTGGTGCCCCACGAGTGCCGATATCCGTTGGAGGTTCGCGTAGTGCGCCAGTTGGAACTGGTGCTGGCACCGGTGCAGGAAGAGGTGCTACTGGCACGCAAGCGCCTACAGGTGGGCAGAAACTATTACCGGCTCCTAAACAGCGCCCCAGCATTCCAACCAACGGGCGATCGCCTAATGCCCCGAATCGCATCGCTATTGATTCGCGTGGTAACGCTATACCTTTGAAGCAAGGTGAAACCTTGACAGGATCACCTGATGGGCGTTGGATTCAGGTCAGGGACCCGAATGGTAACCCGACCGGTATGCGAATCGACGGACCACATCGTCCGAATACTCATACCGATCCTAGGGCACTAGAGCCTCATGGGCATATTCCCGGACGTACAAATCCAGATGGAACACCATGGCTACCAATAATTCAGTGAGTCAGAAGTTTTATTGGGGGGACTCTGTAAGAATCCTAAAGAGCGCCCCATCGAAATATAGGCAGTTCGCTGTGGGCAGTATTTGCGGTATTCGTCTAATTGAAACAGAAAGAGTCTCTCAGGAACTACAAGAGCCAATAGGTACCGTCCTATATCTTGTTGAAGGTAGTGATGGACAGTCATTAGAAGTGCCGGAACAGTATTTGGAAGCCATATAGTTATTTTGACGATATCCCGCATCAACCGGACAGCGCGCGTCACTGCGGTCGCGCCGGCGTCCGTAGTGACGCGCGCCGGCGCCGCGCGGAAACCCACGCCAGGCGCGCGTTTTCGAGGCACGAGCCGGAAAATTCCGGGGGGACGGCGGGGTGACGACCCGTTGAAGCGGCTTTTTGGGGACGCGTTCAGGGCTCGAATGACGTCAAACGATGCTGGACGCTATGAACCTTGTGAGGGGTTGGCGTGGAAAGTAAAGTAACACGTGATTGCCGAGCCGCATTGTCGGCAGTTGCCGCAGACAGGTTTTGTAGCCGTCCGATTACCGTCGGCGCTCCTTTTCGGAGCAAATCGGTAATCAACAGTCCCTGGACTCGCTGAGAGGGGACGCAGGCGTCAGCCTGGCGGGATGTTTCTGCATCAAGCCGGTCCGGTCGACGCTGTCGGCGGGCCGGCGTGTTCTGCATCAAGCGAGTGGGTGCCTGGCGCCCACTCGCGCCTCAATGCCGCCGTAAGGCGGCTCCCACGTGGATGTCCTCTCACGATAACGAT
>JBEPXK010000026.1:0-15102 GCA_041641915.1 Planctomycetota bacterium | reverse complement strand
GAGCAATTTGCCCAGCTGCGTCGTGATCGTGAGCGGTTGATCGCCCACCGGTTCCGCGCGGTCACGCTCAGCGCGCTCTGGAACGACGAAGGCGTGATCAGCGCGTGGGCCGACGCACCGGAGTACAACCTCGCCTTCCATCGCGTCGCCGTCGACGATCTGACCGTCGGCCCGGATCACATCCGCGGCACCCTGCGCGTCCGCTACAACCCCGACCCCTGGGTCGATCCACCGGGCGGCGGCGGCCCGCAGTACCAGAACTACCAATTCGACCTCGAGCTCGACGCCAGCCGCAGCATCACCGCCGTGATCACCAGCAACGGTGCCTACGGCAGCTACGAGACGCCCGCACACGGCGTCCTCGCTCCGCTGCATACGGGCTCCTACACCGGCGACGGCCCGGACGGGCCGGTTGCCGGCACGGCCTACTGCACTCGTCGCAGCATTCTGCCGCGGCTGCCGACGCTCGCGCCAACGGCCCCCACCGGGCTCCTGCGTGACTTCGCCGCTGGCCTGGCTTTCGATCATGATCCCGCCCGACCCTTCACCGAACACCGTCGCGTGCTGGAAGACATCTTCCACGATCCGGCCGCCCTGCTCGACGAACTCGCCCCCAGCCTCGCCCGGTTGGCCGACGCCGCCGTGCCCGCCCCGCATCAGGCCGCCGGGCCCCTGGGCCACACCGACATCGGCCCCTACGCCGGACCCGGGCATCCGCTGCAGCCGGGAACCGGAGGCGACCAGCTGCTCGCGGCCGATGCACCCGGGTGGATGTACCCCACCCGTTGGCGCTGGCTGGCGCAACCGCAGCAGCCGCAGCCGATCAGCGTCATCCAACCGCTGCCCACCACCACCGAAGCCGTCACCATCGATGGGGCCACGGTCCCCTGGCACGACCACCACGGCACGGAGCCGCGTTTCCTGCCGCCGGCGATCGCCGCCGCAGCCGAACGGGCCCAGCACCCGGCGTTTGTGTGGTACGCCACCACCGAGATCACCGTCGCTGCGGCGGGCCGCTATCTCCTGGCCCTGCCGGCGCACCACCTCGGCGCCTGCTGGCTCGATGGGGTCCTCGTCTGGCATGGCGGCGAGCGGGCAGACGCCCTCGACACCGCGGTGTTCCCGGTCGAGCTGCGCGCCGGGACGCACCGGCTGGTGCTGCGCGCCGGCATGCGCGGTCTGACCTGGCGGGGCAAGGGCGCGACCCAATCCATCGGCGCGACCAAGATACCCTTTGCCGCCACCGGGATCCACCTCCGTCGCGCTGGCGAACCGGCTTCGATCGAACCCGATGGCAGCCACCCGACCGAGGTGGCACCGCTCGCGGTCAAGCCCGGTGCGCGGGGCGTACCGATCGCCTGGGATCTGCTCACCGGCGAAAACGTGCGCTGGCGCCTGCCATTGCCGCCCGGTGCCAGGGAAGTGGTGCTACTCGAGGACGCCTGCGCGGTCTCGGGCAGCGAGCGTCTGCTCCGCATCGGCCTGGCCGACGCGCGCCCGCATTGGCAAGCGACGGTCAGCGGCGAGCCGCTGGCGCTGCGCGTGCACGCCGGCGACCTGCTGCGCGTCACATCCGAGGGCGTCATCACCCGCCATGACGGCACCGACGGTAACCAACGCTGGCGCGTTGTCGCCACGCCGCCGCCGGTCAACGGCGAACTGCACGAGGCCGAGCCGTTGCGCCCACGACTGATCGGAGATGCCCTGGTCCTGTCCTGGCGACTGCGGATCCGGCCGGCGAGCGCGGACGCACCGATGCGCACCTGCATCGGCTACCGCGTGCTGGCCGCGGCCACCGGCAAACCGCGGTGGCACCTGCTCCAGCCGGGGACGGTCGCGGCGATGGAACCGATGGTTCTGCGTCGTGACGACCACACGACCAGCGTGTGGATCAGCGCCCGCGGTGATGTGGTCGATCCGGAAGACGGCAGCGTGCTGCACGAACACGTGCTGGCGGTAGCGACCACCGGCGCCGTACCGACAGTCGTCGGCCAACAGGCCTTGTTCGCTGCGACCGATTACGACAACTGGCTCGGCGGCTGGACCAGCGGCTGGAAAGCGGGCATCCGGGTCTGGCTCAAGGACGACGGCACGGTGGCAGCGCGGCGCCAGTGGCGCAGCCGAGGCCCGTCGCACTACCCCGGACCGGCGCCAGTGGTCGAAGCGGACCTGTTCTACATCAACCGCACCAACAACGGGCATCATCAGGAGGGGCCGGCCCCCTTCAGCCGCCTGCATGTCTACGACCGCACCACCGGCGCGCTGATCAGCGAGCTCAGCCCCCTGCTCGACAGCAACACCGCGCCGAAGTCGCTCGATCTGGTCGCCGGGCGGCTCTACGCGGCCGACGCGGGTGGTGACCAGTATTTCAATCAGGGCAGCCGGCCCCGGATGGCGGTGGTCGCACCCGGCCCCGACCCGACCATCCTGGCGATCAACGATCTGCCTCAGGGCGGCTTCAAACCGGCCTTCGCCGACGACTGCCTGCTTGTCGGCGGCGAGGGCGAGCTGATCTGCCTCGCCGTGGACGACGACACCGGGCTGCGCTGGCAACTCGACACCGTCGCCCGCCGGCTGATCAACGCCATGGGCCCACGACCGATCGACCCCCGGGGCCGGGAGACCCCGGCGCGGCCGGAGCCCCTGGCCCAGCGCCCCACCACCCGCCTGCCGATCTGGTCGTTCCGCCGGGGCTCGGTTCCCGAACGCATGCTCCACGTCGGTCCCATCCCGGATTCGGCCCCGGAAACGGCGTGGCTCAACGCCTTGTGCGACCCGCTGACCACGGCCCGGTCCGGCCTCGAGCTCGCCGGCGCGCATCACCCGGCAACCGACGCTCCGGCGAACGGCATCCGCTTCGGCGGCACCGTCTGGACCGCCTATGACAACAGCTGGGGATACTGCGACAGCTGGCTGATCAATGGCTGGCCGATCCTCAACGACCAGACCCGCTGCCGTTCCCTGCTGCTCGGGCTGGTCCAGGTCCGTGAGACCGGGCTCTACCGCATGGACATCGGCAACAGCTACACCACCGTCTGTCTGGCCGGCGACCGCCTGCACGACGGCCAGGTGGTCGAACTGCGCCCGGGATACTACCCGCTCGGCATCGCCTTCGGTATCGGCCGCATTCCCGACTTCCTCCGCGACCGCCAGCTCATCGCCAGGGTGGGCTTCAGCGACTGGCTCGGACTCGACGAACGCCAGCGCCGCTGGCGCGAACGGCTGCGCAAGCACCGCGCCCTGCTCGCACAGCTCCGGTCCGTGCTGCCGGCCGACAGCACCAAACGCCCGGTGATCGAGGTCCTCTGCCGCAGTGCCAACACCCCGGCCGCGAATGGCGACCCGGGCCCACGCCGGTGAACGCACAGCAGCGCAAGCGGCGTTTGATTCGACGAGTCCCTCTCGGCCGGTCGCCGAGTCGCCGCATCGCCCGACTCGCTAGCGGGCCATAGTCCCGCTACTCGCTGCTCGCTGTTCGCTGCGCGCGTTGCCCACACGAAACGTCGAGGAGCCGGTATTCGCCGAGAATGGGCCGTGTCGTGTAGCGATAGCCGGCCCCCGGTGGGGCCGGCGGGCCGACGCAGCGCAAGCGCAGCCCCGCAGCGAAGCGAGGAGCAAGCGCAGCTGGGGTATGCGCCGAAGGCGCGAGGGGGCAGCGCCCCCTCTGAAGGAAGCCTCAGGATGGACTCGGCTTGAATCATATGCATTGCATCGTCAATGCACCGACCCAGACTGCGAAACCTCGAAGGAACCGTTCGAGGAGCCAACCGTGCCTACCGCTTCAGCGCCATCCCGCCCGGTCGCCACGGACAAGGGCGACGCCTTCGCCCTCGCCCCCCCGCGCGAGAACGAGGATCCGTTCACGGTGGTCACCAGCGATGGCCGCATCTGGATCGAGCCCTACACCGGCCGACCGATCGCGGTGCGCGAATCGCTGGAGCAGACCCGCGCCGCGCACCTGCAGGGCGGTCGGCGCAACGGCCCCTCGCAACCCCTGCCGCTCTCCGAGCTGCGGATCATCCGCTGGCAGCACGAACTGCCGGCGCTGCTCCGCACCGAAGCGCGGATGCGCATCTTCGCGCGCCAGAACGGCGCGTGGATCGACCCCTTCACCGCCTCGCTCCACCGCTACGTCACCACCGAGAAGGGGCGGATCACCAAACGCACCGTCGCCGCCATGGCTTCGGTCCTGGCCCACATGCCGGCCGTCGCCCTCGGTGACATGCTGCCCTACGACGTCATCCTCAGCCGTTCCCAGGCCGAACAGACCGCCAAGATCGCCACCAGCAGAGTGGTGGCCAAGAAGCCGGCCGCGCCGAGCGAGGACACGCCCGTGCCCCAGGACCAACGTTCCCATCTCCAGGGCTGCGCCGAGCTCCAACGGCGGCTCCTGCCCAGCGATATGCAGGCGCCGGGCCTCGATTGCCGGTTGCTGCACCGGCGCACCGGCCAGCTCACCGGTTGTTTCTACGACTCCTTCTCCCGTGACGACCAGACCAGCCTGATCGCCTTCGGTCAGGTCGACGGCCAGGGCCTGCAGCAGGCCTTCGTCGCCACCACCCTGCATGGCGCGTTGCGGTGCCTGGTCGCCGCCGGGCTCGAAGCCCGCGATATCATGATCCGGCTCAACGATCTGGCCCTCGACTGCGTCGAGACCGGCCAGTGCGCCTGGTTCAGCCTGCTCGAATTGCCGGCCGACCGCCAACGCCTGCGCTGTCTCCAGGCCGGCGATCACCGCCTGACGGTGGTCAATCCCAACGCCGAGATCATGGCCCGCTCGTATGGCCGCAGCGGCATGGCCCTGGGCCTGCGCGACGGCACCGCCTTCGCCGCCAGCCTCGACGCGACCGAACTCGAGCTCGCCGCCGGCGACATGCTGGCCCTGGCCACCGAGCCGAGCGCAAGCGAGGGCAATCGCAATGCCCGGCGCGACCTGGTCACCGCGCTGCTCCAGTACGACGGCGACGGTCTGCCCGACCTCGACGCCACGTTGCCCGCCGGCGAACGCGCCGGCGAGGAGCAGGCGATGCTGATCGCCCGTCTCGCCGCCGACTGAACGCGCGGTCCGCTGCTCCTACGTCCTCCGGCCACAACCGGACCCGCCATGAATCCCGCTTGGCAGGGCTGCTGGTCGGAGAGACTCGGATGCATGAGCAAGCCAAACCTCCTTGTCGTGGTCGCTGACCAGCTCTCCGCCGCCGCCCTGCCGGCCTTCGGCCACGACTTCGCCGACACGCCGAACATCGATCGTCTCGCCGCGCGGGGCGTGCACTTCACGCAGGCCTACACCCCCTGCCCGCTGTGTCGGCCTGCGCGGGCCAGCTTCTGGACCGGCCGGCTGCCGCACCAGACCTCGGTCCTCTCCAACGGCGTACAATTCGAAGAAGCGCCGATCCCGGACGCCATGCCCACCCTCGGCTCGCTGCTCAGCGATGCCGGCTACCGCTGCGTCCACTTCGGCAAGACCCACGACCACGGCGCCCTGCGCGGTTTCGAGTGTTTCCCGCACGCCCCCGAGGTGCTCGACGAGGCCCCGGCTGCATTCGGCTACAACAACGACACCTGGCAGGACGTCGGCACCGAGAACCAGGCCATCGCCTGGCTCGAGAACGAGGACGGCCCGCCGCCGTGGTGCTGCGTGGTCGATCTGAATAATCCCCACAACATCTGCGGCTATGTTAGCGACAATCCCGACGGGGGGATGGACGACGACCTGCCGCCGCTGCCCGACAATTTCGCCATCGACGACATCGCCGCGCGCCCCCGTCCGATCCAGTACCTCTGCTGCACCCATCGCCGCCAGATGCAGGCGGCGCACTGGAACGAACGGCAATGGCGGCAATACCGCGCGGCGTACAAGCACTTCATCGAGGACTTCGATGCCCGGCTCGGCCGTGTGCTCGATGCGCTCGACGAGCGTGCCGACGCCTCAGACACCATGGTCCTGTTCTGGGCCGACCACGGCGACGGCATGGGGGCACATCAACTCGCGACCAAACACAGCGCTTTCTACGAGGAGATCGTCAACGTCCCGCTGATTGTCGCCGGCGCGGGGGTGACCGCCTCTGGCGCGGCCACGGGCGATCCCCTGGTCTCGCTGATCGACCTGCTGCCCACCCTCTGCGAACTCACCGGAGCGACCACGCCGCTCGACCTGCCCGGCCACAGCGTCGCCGCGGCGCTGCGCGGCGCCCAGACCCCGCACGCACGTCAGGCGGTGGTCAGCCAATGGCACACCGAATGGGGTACCACCATCGAGCCCGGCCGGATGGTCCGCACCCATCGCTGGAAATACACCATCTACCGCGAACAAGACGCCGAAGAGCTCTACGATCTCGAACGGGACCCGGGCGAGACCCGCAACCTCGCCACCGACCCCGACTACGCCGAAGCCCTGGATGAAATGCGCCAGCGCTTCACCGCCTACTGCGCCGAGACCGACGACCCCTTCACCACCCTGGCGTGGAAGGCCGACCCTCGCTGGCGCAGCCATCCGATCGGCTACGCCCACCACCAGGGCACGTGCGCTCCGATCGCGGCCGGCGCCTGCAGCTGACGGGCGCAGAGCGGCGAAGGTCGCATCCGGCAACCGGAACAGCAAAGCCGGCCATAGCCCGATGACGGCACCCTTCCTTTGACACGTCGGCGCAGGCCGCCTCAGTATTTGCGCCAGCCCATCTGCCGCGCATTGAACGGCACCGTACGCCGCTCATCGAGCGGATCGCAGGCCAAGGCATCGCCGTCGAGCAACCCGGCGTGATCCGTCTCGCGCGCCCAGGCCGTCAGTCGTCGGCGAAAGGCCACGAGCCGTTGGGCCTCGACCCCGGCCCGGTTGTCGAGCTCGGCCGGGTCGGCCAGCAGGTCGTAGAGCTCCTCGACGCCACCCTCGCGATGGTAGATGTACTTGTGCCGGTCGTCGCGGACCATGTAGGTGCCGCCGACAGTCTCGCTGACGATCTCGGCGCGGCCGGGCGCATCGCTGCGGGCCAACTCTGCGCCCAGATCGCGGCCATGCTTGGGACCGTTGAGCGGCAGATCGCACAGGCCGGCGAGCGTGGGCAGGATGTCCTGCAGCCCCGCCAGCTGGCGCCGTTCGCCGGGCTCGGCATCGGTCACGCCCGGCACGCGCCAGATCATCGGCACCCGCACGCTGCCCTCGAGCATGGTGCGCTTGAAGAACAGGCCGAAATCACCGAGCAGGTCACCATGATCGGCGGTGTAGATGATGATCGTCTCGTCGAGCAGCCCCTGTCGTTCGAGCTGGTCGACCAGCCGCCCGATCTGCTGGTCCTGGAAGCTGACGAGGCCGGCGTAGTGGGCGCGGATGTTCTGGATCGCTTGCGGCGAGAGGCTCTCCCAGGCGAAGCTGCTGCCACGACGGCGCAGCTCCGGCTGACGATCGGCGAGCAGCTCCGCGGCCGCGTCCAGACCTGCCGGCTCGGGCAATGAGCGCGGATCGTACATCGCGTCCCACGGCCGCGGCGGATCGTAGGGCGAATGCGGCTTGGCGAAGGAGGCCCAGAGGAAGAACGGCCGATCCTCGCCAGACGCGGCGTGAGCCTGGAGCGCGGCGATGCTGCGCTCGGCGACCCAGGCCTCCTCGTGCAGTTCCGCCGGCAGCGGCGACGCGCTGGGGTGGACGTCGTTGTTGCCCACGCCATGGGCACGCTCGTAACCGCCCCAGCCGTGGTCGGCGAGCCAGTCGTGGTAATCCTCGATGCCGCGCTGCCGCCCCTCCGGGTCGAACTGGCCGAGCATCCGGCCTTCCTCGTTGAGCTCGCAGTGGGCGAAGCCGTGGACCAGCCGCGGCGCGCCCGGCTCGGCGTAGGGCAGATAGTGCAGCTTGCCGATGGCCGCGGTCCAGTAGCCGGCGGCGGCGAAACGCTCGGCGATCTTGTCCTCGCCGGGCGCGATGGTGCCGTCGTTGGCCAGCTCGCCGGTGCAGGTGTGGGCATAATTGCCGGTGGTGATCGATGCGCGCGCCGGGACGCAGATCGGGTTGGGGCTGTAGGCGCGCAGGAAGTTGGCTCCTTCGCGCGCGAGCCGGTCAAGCACCGGCGTCTGGATCGCGTGCGCCAGCGCCGAGGGCGGCGCCTCGGTGCGATTGCAGCCGAGCGCGTCGCTGCGCATGTGATCGGCAGTGATCAGCAGGACGTTCATCGCCGCGCTCCATCAGAGAACTCGATGAAGGCTTTCATCACCCCGTCGCGATAGCCGGCAACCAGCTCGAAGGCCTGATCGGTCGCGGCGAAGGGGAAGCGGTGGGTGGCCATCGGCGCGACATCGACCGCGCCGGTAGCGATCAGCTCGATCGCCTTGCCGGTGCAGTGGCGCTGCCGACGCACGTTCTGCACCGTCAGCTCCTTGCGCCGGATGATGTCGGTGGGCAGGGTCCAGCGCTCGAGCTCGGGCGGGATGCCGATGATCATCAGTTTGCCGCCCGGCTTGAGCAGCTCGATCGCCTGATCCAGGGCCTCCTGGCGACCGCAGCACTCGAAGACCACGTCGAGCAGATCGCGCTCCTGCCCGGCGATATCCGCCACCACATCACTGCGGTCGGGATTGCCGGCGCTCGCCGCCCCGCAGGCGCGGGCCACGTCGAGCCGGTAGTCGAGCTTGTCGGTGACGTGGACCCGCGCCGCGCCGCCGGCCAGGGCCGGGAGCAGCACGCTCATTCCGATCGGACCGAAACCGAGCACCCCGACCGTCGCCCCGGCCATCGGCACCGACTGTTCGACCGCGTAGACGCCGATCGCCAGGGGCTCGACGATCGCCGCCTCGACGTCGCTCATCGTTGTCGGAACCGGCAGGCAACACTCCGCCGGCATCACCAGGCGCTGACTGAGCAGACCCGCGGCCTGACCCGGGCAACCAAGGAAACGCAGGCGGCGGCAGGTGTTCTCGCGCCCGGCGCGGCACTGGTCGCAATCGTGACAGGGCATCGCCGGTTCGATCGCCACCCGATCGCCGGGCGCAAGTCCGCGCACCGCCGGCCCCACGGCCTCGACCCGGGCCGCGCCCTCGTGCCCGAGGACCATGGGGAAATCGACGATCTGGCTGCCGATGCGTCCGGTTTCGAAATAATGCACGTCCGAACCGCAGACGCCGGCACAGGTCATGCTCAGCAGTACGTCGTCCGGCGCCGCGATCTGCGGCTCGGCGACCTCCGCGAACGCGAGCTCGCGGATCCCGGTCAGTTGCATGGCCTGCATCGTGTGCCTCCTCCAGCGCCCCTGATTCTGCGCCCGCGGTCCTCCGGCAGCGTGCGCGGTCGTGGGCGCGCACAAGCACCAGCCGGTTTGCGCTGAAGCGCACTGGAGCGAGTTGACTGCCCGAGGGCGGCCTATATCGTCCACCGGCTCAAAATTTCCGACCGTCGGCGCGTGCCCGTCGGTCGCAGGTCCGCCGGGGTGGATGCATCGCATTTCCCCGCCAAACCGTCGAACCGCACGCCCACCCGCCGATCGGATGGCGCCCCGCGCGTCATCCCTCTCCGGGCGGGTCGCGGGCTAGCGCAAAGGCCACCGCCATGGGCATCAAGATCATCGTCACGGTGAAGCAGGTGCCGGATACCCACAACGTGGGCGCCGACGCCATGAAACCAGACGGAACCGTGAATCGGGGCGCCCTGCCCGCGATCTTCAACCCCGAGGACCTCAATGCCCTCGAGGAAGCGCTGCGGCTCAAGGAACAGCTCGGCGGCACCGTCGTCTGCGTCACCATGGGCCCGCCCAAGGCCGCCGAAGTCCTGCGCGAATGCCTGTATCGCGGGGCCGACGAGGTGCTGCTGATCTCAGACCGCAAGTTCGCCGGTGCCGACACCCTGGCCACCTCCTACGCGCTCAAGTGCGCAATCGAACGCATCGACGCGTACGATCTGGTCGTCTGCGGGCGCCAGGCGATCGACGGCGATACCGCGCAGGTCGGTCCGCAGCTGGCGGAGAAACTGCAGATCAACCAGATCTCCAACGTCGCCGCGGTGATCGCAGCCGACGATGCGACGCTCACCGCATTGCGCGAAACCGAGTCCGGCTCGCAGACCGTCCGCGCCGCCTACCCGGTGCTGCTCACGGTCACCGACGAGGCCAACGAACCGCGCGTGCCGAGCGCCAAACGGGTGATGGCCTACAAGAACATCGCGGTCGAAAAGGCCGACGACTACGACGAGGCCTACCTCGCTGGCGAGAACGGCATGCGCAAGATGATCAAGGTCTGGGACGCCGCGGCGATCGGCGCCGATCCCGAGCAGTGCGGTCTCGCCGGGTCGCCGACCAAGGTCAAGGGTATCGAAAGCGTGGTCCTGGCCGCGCACGAGGCCAAGCAGGTGCCCAACACCACCGAAGGCATCGCCGAGCTCATCGACGAACTGACCCGCGAACACATCATCGGCTGACCACGGCCAGGGGCTGCGACATGAACGAGACCGGAAACGTGATGGTGTTCATCGAGGCCGACGACGACGGCATCGTCGACGTCAGCCGCGAGTTGATCTGTGAGGCCGGCAAGCTGGCCGAACGGCTGGGCGTGGGCGTCGAAGGCGTGGCGCTGGGCAACGGACGCACCGCGGCGCTGGCCAAACTCGGTGAATACGGCTGCCAACGGGTGTTCTACACCGAGGACGCACGGCTGGCGCAGTTTACCGCCGTACCCTACGCCAAGACCATCGCCGCGACCATCCGCCGCTACCAACCGCGAATCGTGCTCTACGGCGCAACCACCACCGGCCGCGCCGTCGCACCGCGGGTGGCCAGCGAGCTGCGCTGCGGCCTGACCGCCGACTGCACCGCGCTGGACATCGGCGACTGCACCATCAAGGGGGTGGACTACGCCGATTCGCTGCTGCAGATCCGTCCGGCCTTCGGCGGCAACATCATCGCCACCATCGTCAGCCCCGACAGCAACCCAAGCATGGCCACGGTGCGCGAAGGCGTGATGAAGATCACCGCGCCGCGCGACGGCGCCACCGCCGAGGTCATCGCCGAGCCGCTCGAGCTGGGCGACGACGACTTCCCCACGACCGTGCTCGAGACCACCCGCAAGCGCCGCGCCGTGGATCTCAAATCGGCGCGGATCATCGTCGCCGCCGGCATGGGCGTCGCCGACGCCGAGGGGCTCGAACTCTGCCGCCGGCTGGCCGACACCCTCGGCGGGGTGCTCGGCGCCTCGCGCGCGGTGGTCGACGCCGGCCTGCTGGTCAAGGACCACCAGGTCGGACAGACCGGCACCACGGTGCGCCCCAATCTCTACATCGCCTGCGGCATCTCCGGTTCGATCCAGCACATGGCCGGCATGAAGGAATCGCAGCGGATTATCGCGGTGAACAGCGACCCCGAGGCTCCCATCCTCAAACTCGCCCACTACGGCATCGTGGGGGACCTGCACGAAGTGCTGCCGAAGATGATCCGCGCCTACAAGGGCCAGAACTGAGGGAGTCCACAGCATGTCCAACTTCTACAACGACAATCCGGACATCGAATTCCACCTGTCCTCCATGGACCTGCATCGGATCGTGGACCTCTACGAAGACGATTTCGCCGAGAAAGACGTCTTCGCCCACGCGCCGAGCGACTACGAGGACTGCATCGACAACTACCGGCGGGTGCTCGAGATCGTCGGCGAGATCGCCGGCGAATTCGTCGCCCCGCGCGCGGCCGAGGCCGACCGCGAAGGCGCCTCGTGGAACGACGGCGTGGTCAGCTACGCCGCGCCCACCCGCGAAGCGCTCGACCGCATGTCCAAGGCCGACCTGATGGGCTTCACGCTGCCGCGCAAATACGGCGGCATCAACATGCCCAAGGTCTGCTACTCGCTGGCCATCGAGATGATCTCGCGGGCCGACGCCGGGCTGATGAACCTGTTCGGCCTGCAGGACATCGCCGAGACCATCCACAAGTTCGGCAACGAGGAGCAGCGGCAACGCTGCCTGCCGCGGTTCGCCGCCGGCGAGGCCTCCGGTTCGATGGACCTGACCGAACCCGACGCCGGCAGCGACCTCCAGGCGGTATCGCTCAAGGCGCACGAGGACGAACATGGCGTGTGGCGTCTCAACGGCGTCAAGCGCTTCATCACCAACGGCTGCGCCGACATCCACCTTGTGCTAGCGCGCAGCGAAGAGGGTTCAACTTCCGGCACCGGCCTGTCGCTGTTCGTATACGAAAAGGAAGACGCGCACTTCCGCGTTCGTCGGATCGAGGACAAACTGGGCATCCACGCCTCGCCGACCTGCGAGCTGCAGTTCAAGAACGCCCCGGCGGAACTCCTGGGCCGGCGCAAATACGGTCTGATCCGCTACACCATGAGCCTGATGAACGGCGCCCGGCTCGGCATCGCCGCGCAGGGCCTGGGTATCGCTGAGGCCGCCTACCGCGAGGCCCTCGCCTACGCCAGCGTGCGCGAGCAGTTCGGCAAAGTCATCACCCGCTTCGCCCCGGTGCAGGAGATGCTCACCGACTGCCGCGCCAAGCTGGCCGCCGGACGCACCCTGCTGATGGAGACCTCGCGCATCGTCGACATCAAGGAAGGCATCGAGCACCGGATCGAAGCCCACCCCGAATCCAAGCGCGATCTCGCCGGTGATCTCAAGCACCACACCAAGCTCGCGGCGCTCTACACCCCGCTGTGCAAGCTGTACAACACCGAGATCGCCAACCAGGTCGCCTACGACGCGATTCAGATCCACGGCGGCGTCGGCTTCACCCGCGAGTTCAACGTCGAGCGCCACTACCGCGACGCCCGCATCACCAACATCTACGAGGGCACGACCCAGCTCCAGGTGGTCGCCGCCATCGGCGGGGTCACCGGCGGCGTGCTCGCCGAACGGCTCGACGCCTACACCGAGTCGGTCGACTTCAGCCCCGTGGCGGAGACCTTCGCCAAGACGCAGCAGATGCGCGACCAGCTCGAGAGCGCGCTCGGCCTGCTCAAGGGCCAGGAAGGCAGCGCGGCGTGCATCGACTACCACGGCCGCCGGCTGGTCGATCTGGCGATCGACATCATCAACAGCCACCTGCTGTGCCTCGATGCGCTCAAGGACCCGTCGCGCAGCGAGCTGACAGATTTCTACGTCACCCGTGCCCTCGCCCGCGCCCATGGCACCGTGGCCTATATCAAGGCCCAACCGACGCCGCCGAGCTGTGAGGCGCCGACCAGCTGAACGGTCTCAGCGGCCGGGGACGCGCAGGTCACCGGAGCGCGGCACCGGGCGGTCCATCGCCTCGCGGCCGACCTGAATACGCACCGTCTCCGCCGCGGTGGGGCGCACGATCTCGAAGCGGGCCACCAGCTCCGGGTCGAACAGCACCCGGTGGGTGGTGCGCTCGCCGAGCGGCATCGACTCCGCCGCCCGGTTCCAGGCCGATCCGGTGGCATCGAGCCGCCGCAACTCCAACGTGCCGTCCGGGTCGCGGCCGAGTTCCATACACACCGATTTGACCCCACCTGCAACGCGCGCGAACCACACCTGCCGCTGACCGGGTTGCAGCACGACGGCGTCTGAGAGCCCGGGATCGCGCAGATCGGCGAAGCCCTGCGCGCGGCACCAGGCGGCCACATCGACCGTCGCGCGCAGATCATCGATGCCCAACTCCCGGGCCAGCTCCGCAATCGGCCGCGACACCGCCTGGCCGTGCGTAGCCAGGCGCAGCGCACACCAGGCCCGGCCCACCGCTTCGCGTGCAGCCGCCGTCTCGCCGGCGGCGCGCAATTCTTCGGACAGGGCCAGCTGAGCCGCGGGATGGTCATCGACCGCCGCCAGCTGGGCTCTGGCCGCTGCGAGATGGCGGGGCTGCCACCACTCGCGCAACAGCAACGCAGTACGCCAGCCACCGGGACGCGCGAGCGCGGTCTCGATCAGGCCGGCCATCTCATCGTCTGCTGCCAGCACACTGTGGCGCAGCACCACGCCGGCCTCGATCGTGTCGGACCCGAAGGCCTCACCGAGCAACGAACGCACCGCGGGGAGCCAGGCCGCGGTCACCGGCGCCGCGACCACCACCGCCGGACCACGCTCGGCCACCAGCCGCGAGCCGGGCGAACGCAGGTCCCAACCGGCATCGGCGAAGCGGGACTTGAGACCGTCCAGCGCCGTTGCCGGCGCCGCTGCGGGCAGGAACCACACCTCGTCGACGGCCTGCCCGACGCGCGATCGACGCAGCAGCGGCAGCGCTCCTTCGGTCCACCAGCCGGTAGCGGCCTGGCTCGTAGCGGCCGAGGTCGCGGGCAGGTCGCCCCATGCTGGCGGTGATCCGGGACGCCGGCGCAGCGCCTGGGCCAGAGGCGCGACGATCGCCGCGGCGAGCTCCTCGGCCACGGCAGGGTGCCAGTGCCGACCGTGCGGCAGCGAACGGTGGGTGCAGGTGCCGGTCATGGCGAAGGGCGTCGCCGGCAGATTCCACGGGGCGCCGCGCAGCAGCAGGCCGGGCAGGGGGTAGGCGCCGGCGTGCACCTGCACATCGAGCTCGAGGTAGGCATCCGGCCCCTCCTCGTACTCGAAACGCGCGAGCGCCAGCGTGAGGTACCAGTCGGCCGGCTCCGGGCGATCACCGACCGCGACATCGCGCACCGCGCTCAGCCCTGCAAGCTGCTCGGACACCTCGGCGGCGGCGGCGCGCAACACGGGATGCTCGCCGGCGACCAGCACCCGCACCCGTTCCACAGCGGGCGCGTTGTCCAGCGCGCGATCAATGCTGACCGCGGGCACGAAGCGGGTCGTGACCTGATCCAGCTGCGCCGGCGCGGCAGGAGCATCCGCCACGGCAGGATCGGTCTGATCACCGCCAGGCGCGGGCTCGGACACCGCCCGGTCGAGGGCGACCATCGCGCCAACGACCAGCAGGAGGGTGACGATGAGAACGGCGAAGTGGATGACGGCGCGCATGACATGGGTTGTACCGGGCCGACAGCGGAGCGTTCAGACCCGCGGTAAGACCGGGGCCATCACTGGATCGCTCCTTCTATCAGCAGAGGGGGCGCTGCCCCCTCGCGCCTTTGGCGCATCCCAGCTGCGCTTGCTCCTCGCTTCGCTGCGGGGCTGCACTTGCGCTGCGTCGGCCGGTGGCCCCACCGGGGCCACCTATCGCTGCGCGATGCCGCCTCCGCCCCCCC
>JBEPXK010000025.1:0-15177 GCA_041641915.1 Planctomycetota bacterium | reverse complement strand
GCGATGTAGGATTTCAGTGCCCGGGCGCCACGCTCCATCCGCCCGCGGTCGAGCCCGAGTTCGTCGCGCCGCTCTTGCAGGCGCTGGCAGACCTGCGCCCGGGCGGCCTCGGCCGCCTGCGCCGCGGCGAGCAGACGTCCGGCCGACGCGGCCGGTGGCTGCAGCTGCGCTGCAGCCGGCAGCTCGGCCAGGCGCGCGTCGATGTCGCGGGCCAGCGCGAGCAGCGCGTCGAGATCCGGCTCGGCGTGTGCGAGCAGGGCGAGCTGGCGGCGATAGCCCTCGGCGACCGCGGTATAGCCGACGATGGCGTCGCGTACCGCGCTCATGTCTCCTCCTTCTCACCGGCGACCGCGTCGAGCGATCGCAGCTGTTCGCGCGCCGGAGTCACCAACAGACTGGCCGGATGACGCTGCTCGAGCAACGCGAGATGGCGCCGTGCCTGCGCGACCAGCTCGCCGTGCGCGGCGGTATCGGTGGCCAGCCGTGCGCGTTCGACCGCGAACCATACCTGCTGGTAGTGGTAGCGGGCGCGATGGGTCGCCGGCAGGGCCTCCACCGCCACCGCGTCGAGCGCGTTGGCTCCCTGGGTGAGGAAGCCGCGCCGTTCGGCAGGGGTGGTGGCTTCGGCGCAGAGCTTCTGGAAACACTGGGCGATCATCAGCTGGTTGGCATTGGCCAGCTCCCGACGCACCTCCTCACCGGCGGCCGCCGCCGGCCGGTCGAGCACGTCCTCGCGCTCGGCCGTCGCCTGCCGCGCGGCCGAACCCAGCACCTCGGAGAGCTTGCGCCACGCGCCGTCGCGCTGCGCCCGCTCCTGCTCGAGGTCATTGACGTAGCCGAGATCCAATGCCGGCGTCTGGCCGCCGAACTCGGCGCGCAGATCGGCGATGCGCGCATCGACCTGGCGCACGCGCCGCTGCAGATCCTCGGCCATCACCTCGCGCGGGTCGGCGACATCGCGCCCCCCTTCCCCGGGCACCAGCGGGCTGTCCAGGTCTTGTGGCCCGAGCGGCTGGTTGACCGGCACCTCGGCCGCGGTCATCACCCCGACGAGCACCAGCCACAGCAGCGCTACCCGCATCGCCCTACTGCTGCACATCGTTGACCTCCGCCCGGTAGGCGCTGATCGCACGGCGGAACTTGCCCTGGCGCTGGTAGTGATCGCCGAGCAGCTGGGCCGCGTACATCACGTCGCGGTTCGGCTCTGCCGAACGATGCGCGCGGAGGATCTCCTTGAGGGCCTGCTCGCCGCGAATCTCGTCACCGGCCTGCAAAGCGGCGCGGGCGAGCCCGAGCTTGGCCGAGACCGCCAGCGAACCGCTGCCGCCGAGCTCGCGGATCACCCGTTCGTATTCATGGATCGCCTGCTTGAGCAGCCCGGCGCGGCGCCGCGGATGCTGCATCGCCGCGGCGTATTTCGCCTGGGCGATGTAGAACAGGACCTTGGCCCGGACGTTGGCGCTGTAGTCGCTCAGGTTGCCTTTGATATCGCCGAGCAGCTGTTCGATCTGGACCACGCCGGCGCGGTCGTCGTGCAGGCGGTCGGACTCGAGCAACCGGTAGAGCTCGTCGACCAGCTGCTCGCGGCTCTGCAGCTCGCTGTAGCAGCGCGCGATGTGGACCACCAGCTCCTCGTCGATCGGACTGTCGCGATATCTGCGCTGCGCGCGGAGGAAGGCGAACAAGGCCTTGACGTAATCCGGCTCGGACCACAGCAGATGGCACTGCCCAACGCGGAAGAAGGCGGTGCGGTAGATGCTCGCATCGGCCAGTTTGTCCTGCTGGTCGGCCTGCGCCTTCTCGGTCAGGACGCGGTAACCCCGCACGGCCGATTCCAGCGCGTTGTCCGCGGCCGCGTACTCGCCCTGCCGGCGGCGGCGGCGGGCGATGTTGTAATCGCACTCGGCGATGTCGAAGCGGATCGCATCACCGGCGTGCGCATCGCCGCTGCGCGCGAGATGGCGCGCGAGGTAGTCCTTGGCTGCAGCATATTCGCCGCGATCGAGCAGCAGCCGGCCGAGCATCAACCGCGCTTCACCGGCGAGGCCCTGATCCTCGCCGGCCGCGGCGAAGCGGTTGAGCAGCACCTCGAGCAGATCGACGGCCTGGATCCGCGCCGATTCGTCGCTGCGCCCGGCCGCGACTGAACGCTGGTAGATCTTGCGGCTGGCCCTGGCCGCGGCGAAGTAGACCCCCGGCAGGTGGGAATCATCGGATTCGGCTTTGCTGATGTAGCGCATGAACACGCCGCGCGCGTCGCGGTACTGCTCGAGCTCCATCAGGGCCTCGCCGTAACCGCGGATCGCGCGTCGGACCCAGGGCCGCGCGGGACGGAAGGCGGCGTTGTTGCGGTCGAAGTTCTCGATCACATCGAGATAGCGCTCCATCGCCGCCCAGTAGCGCGAGGCCTCGTTCTCGCGCCGGGCGAGGCGATGCTCGTAGGCGGCCATGCGGTAGATGGCCTCGGCGCTGTAGGGGTCATCGGCGTCGCGCGCGGCGTTGCGGAAGGCCCGCTGCGCGAGCGCGCGCAGGCGCGAAGGCTCCCGGTTCCGCTGCGTGAGTTCGTGGATCACGATCTTCGCATCCGGTCCTTCGTACCAGCCAAGACCGACCTGACCGAGCAACCGCGTCAGCGCCTCCTGCCAGGCGAGGTCGCGCACGTGCAGGTCGACCATCCGCCTGGTCGATCCGATCTGTTGATCGTCGACGCTGCGTTCGAGCAGGCTCATCAACTCACGGTAGACCACCTCCACCCGCAGATTGGTGATGCGGGCGGTGACCCAGGCCTGATCGCCGCGGAAGCGGGCCAGACGCAGGAGCTGGTTCTCGCCGAGTCGGTCGGCGGTGAGCACCGCGACCGGCTCGCCCGCGTCCGGCGCGGCGCTGTTGCCGAACACCGGCGGGGCGGCTTCCAACGCCTCGCGGGGGCGTTCGACGCCGGTGATCGCGCCCGCCTCGAGCAGCCGGCGTAGCCGCTCGCGGGCCCGGTTCATCGCGGTGATGTCGGCGATCAGACCGGACCGGTCGACCGGCCGGCGCGCCTCCGGTTCGCTGGTGGCGATACCGCCCGGTCGCGGATCGATGGCCAATGGCCGTTCGCTCGGCGGCAGCGAGGGCAAGGGCTCGGGCCCCTCCTCGGCCAGCGCCCCGATCGGGCCCAACACGGCGAGCGCCAGAGCTGCGCAGCAGCGTCTCATAGCGTCACCTCCGTCGCGTGCACGGCGAGGCCGGGATCGGCGCGCCCCATGTAGATCTGCCCGAGCAGCAGGAAGGCCTCCTTGACCGCCCGCTGGTTGCGTGCCACCACCGCGGGATCGCGCGGCGCATCGTCGCTGCCGGCGGAGAGATAATACGACTCATTCGCGAGAAGGTCGTAGATGGTCTCCAGCGCCAGCTCGTTGCGCTCGACGGCCATCAGGCTGTCGGCGAACTCGACATAGAACCGGGGGTCGTCGATCAAGCCGCTGGAGCGCGACCGGATCGCGCGATACTCGTCGACCGCCTTGCTGTGCGCGCCGTGGGCGCGGTAGTGCCGCGCCAGACGCCAGTCGATCCGGTCGCGATGGTCGAGGTTGTTGCGATAGCGTTGCTTGAGGCGACGGAAAAAACGGATGCCCTTGTCGACCTCGTCGGGATCGGCCGACTGCAGGTAGATCTCGCCATCACGGAAGTCGGTAGCGAAGTCGGAGGTCGGTTCGAGTTGCGATTCGCGCCCGCTCTCGAGTTCCACGGTCAACCGGTTGATCGCGCTGACCACCAGCACCAGGGTGACCGCGCACATCGCCAGCAGGATCACGCCCGCGACAAGGATGTAGCGCGTGCCGCGCAGCTCCTCCGGGCTGAGGACCTGTGCCGGATCGATCCCCGGCCCGCCGTACTGTGGCGGCGCGCTGCCGACCATGCTCGGCTGGATCGCGTCGGAGATGGTCTGATCGTTGGTCGCATTATCGAGGATCGCGTCGATATCCTCTTCGCGTTCGGACAGGATCGCCCCGATCTGTTCGCGCCCCGGCACCTCGCCGGTGGCCTGCGTCATCTGCTCGACCAACGCCTGGATGTCGTCCTGGTTGATCACCGACGACGAACCGACACCGCCGCCGTCCTCGTCGACCGTGGCGTGCTTCGCGACCAGTTGCTGCAGGGCGTCGGCGGTGATGGTGTCCGTCCGCGGACCCAAGCCGGCGGAACCGACCGGCTCGTCCTCCACCTCCTCATCCTCGGACGAGCCGCCGCCCGCGAGCTCGGCGAGCATCTTGTCGATGTCGCCCTGGCTGATGGCGGCGGCGGCGAGACCGGTGCCGGCCTCGAGGGCGTCGGACTCCTCCTCACGTGCCCCGGTCATATCGGCTTCGCTCGCGGTCAGGTCGCGGGTACCCGCCTGCGAGGTCGCAGGGCCCCCAGTTGTCGCCGGCGCCCCCTGCTCATCGCCGGCCGTGGCGAGCATCGCGTCGATCTCGCTCTGATCGAGCGTCCGTTCGGGATCCGCCGTGCCGGACGTGGGCTCCGGCTCCGGCTCCCTCTCCGGCGCAGCCTCACCGGCCCCGAGCATCTGACCGACGAGATCGTCGATCGCGTTCTGGTCCAGGGGCCCATCCGCAGCTGCCGCGACGCTCTCGCCCTGGCTGGTGGATGCAGCCGGTCCGGTGGCCGGCTCCGGCTCATCGCCCCCGCCTGCGCCCATCTCAGCGAGCAGATCGTCGATCGAACTCTGGCTCATCGGTCCGTGGTCGGCTTCCGCGGACCCGCTCTCGCTCTGGGCGGCAGGCGGGGCCGGCGGCGGTTCGGCTACCGCCGCGGGTTCGCCACCGTTCATCTGCGACAGCAGTTCATCGATGGAGCTCTGGCTCAACGGCCCGTTGCCAAGGGTGGCCTCGGCGGCGGGAACCATCGGTTCGTCCGTTGCCGGAGCCGGGTCTGGCTGCGCGGCCTCGGGCGGCGCAGCCGGCTCCTCCGTGGGGGCTGCCGCCTCTGGCTCCGCTGCGTCCGACGGGTCCGCGTCGACCGAGCCGGTGCCGCCGACCTGAGCGAACAGGGCGTCGATCTCCTCCTGGCTCATCGGACGCGGATCGTCATCGGCCATGCCGGATCACTCCCACAACATCTCGCGCTCGGTCGGCGTCACGCCGCCGGCCGGGTCGAGCGCCTCCGCGGCCGTGGCGTACCACAGGATCGGCAGCTCCGCGCGTTGGAGCTGCTGGCGCACGCAGCGCCGAGCGCCGACCACCGCCTGCCGCGGATGGCGGCGGAACCAGGCGTGGATCCACGCACCGACGCAGCTGACCCCGCTCATGTCGATCACCGGCGCCGCGCGCAGCGCGGACGGCCAGAGCAGTTCTCCCTGCCAGCGGGCCACGGCCGTCTCATCCTGCTGCATGGCTGCACTCCACGACCGTTCCCTCCTCCGTGAACAGGACCCGATCGGCCAGGTCCCGGATCAGCCGCTGGCGGTCGCACGCCGTCTCGTCCGCCTGCCAGTCGACTGTCGCTTCGAGCCAGGCCCGCCACCAGGTGGGCCCGCGATTGACGACCAGACGACCGGCGTCGGTCGCCTGCAACAGCTCGGCAAGCAATTGCCGTTCCCGAAGTGTGGGCAGGAGATGGTCGGCGATGGCGAAACGCTCCCGCGCCTGGTATCGGTCAGACCACGTGAGCTCTTGAGCCGCAATGTCTTGCGCTTCCACGCCGGCCGGCCCCGGACGGGCCAGCGCGAGCTGGCTGCGACCCGGCGTGATCACGCACAGGTCCCAGGCGCTGCAACGATCCGCCAGCCGGGCGACGCTGGCCTGCAAGGTCTTCATCGCTACAGGCTTGGTGAGAAAATCGACACATCCGAGGCGCAAGGCATCGACCGCGTCGTCGAACGAGGCGTAGCCGCTCATGACCACAAAGGGCACACTCAACTCGCGCGCCAGCTCCAGCCCGCCACCATCGGGCAGCTTGAGATCGGTCACCAGGGCCGCGGGCGCGGTGGCCCGTGCAGCCTCGCGCCCGGCGGCCAGGCTCGCGGCCGCGGCGACCTCGTGACCCCAATTGTTCAGGGCGCGCGATACCGCGAACCGGATCGCGTCTTCATCTTCCACCAACAGCAGCCGCATGGCACTCCCGTAGCACCGACTGTGCCCAGGGCGTCGGCGTGCGCCAGGCATTTGCCGCCCGGACCCCGCTCGACAGCGCCGCCCCCCGCTGGTATAAGCGGACAGTTCGTCGCGTCTGGCATGACGATCGCTAATTGGACACGTTCACCACCTGTTGTCTGCGGAGAACGCCGTGCGTCTGAAAACCGTGTTCGATGGCGAGATCGAGGTCCCCGATTCCCGGATCATCACCTTTGTCAGCCCGCTGGTCGGCTTCGACCATCTCGCCCGTTTCGTCATCTATCAGCGCGACCCCGGCCCGCTGTTCTGGCTGCAATCGGTCGACGACAGCGCGATCGCCTTCTGCGTCGTCGCCCCCTTCACCGCCGGAATCGACCCGGAGATGACCATCGATCCCGACGATGCGGCCGCGATCCGCAGCCCCGGCGAGGACGACATCGACGTCTACACCCTGGTGGTGCTCGACCGCGATCTCGACAAGGTCCGCACCAATCTCCGGGCACCGATCCTCGTCGGTCGCCAGTCGAACCTCGCCACCCAGGTGATTCTCGACGACCCCGAGCTGCCGATCTGCTACCCGCTCAAGGCCGTGCTCACCGCCGCGGAGCAGGGCTGATGCTGATCCTGACTCGCAAACCGGATCAGCGCGTGGTCATCCGCGGGGATGAACCGGGCAGCGAGATCGTGATCACGGTCTGCGCGAGCGAGCGCAGCGGCCAGGTCCGGCTGGGCATCACCGCGCCGCGGCGCTTTCGCATATTCCGCGGCGAGCTGCTCGACGAGGTACGCTGCAGCAATCGCGAGGCAGTGGCCGACCCGACGGTCGCCGACCTGATCGCCGGACTCCGACTCGGCCCAGGTGCGCCGACCGGAGCCCCGGGCGCCGATCCCGGCAAGGAGAAGCAATCGTGAGCATCACCCGGACCTCCTTCGAAGAGATCATCGATCGCATCCATACCGTCCCCTCGCTGCCCGAGGTGGTGACCCAGGTGGTGCGGCTGGTCAACGACCCCAAGTCCGACGCCTCGCAGATCAACGACATCATGTCCAAAGACCCGGGCATGGCGGCCAAGATCCTGCGGATGGTCAACTCGGTCTACTACGGTCTGCAGGAACCGGTGCACAACCTCGAACAGGCGATCATGATCCTTGGGTTCAAGACCATCCGCTCGATCGCGCTCTCGATCTCGGTGATCAACGCCTTCCAGCAGAAGGACGCCCAGTTCAACATGCGTCACTTCTGGATGCATTCATCGGTCTGCGCCTGCATCGGTCGCCTGCTCGCCGGCAAGGCCCACGTCGAGGACCCGGAACTGGGCTTTGTCATCGGGCTGATCAAGGACATCGGTGTGCTGATCCTGGTCGAGCACGCGCCCGAAGAGACCCGCGGCATCATCGCCCTGGCTCGCGAATACCGCCTCGACCTGCGCCAGGCGACGCGCAAGGTCATCGACACCGACCACGTCGAGATCGGCGCCTGGCTGTGCGAACGCTGGGGCCTCGACCCGGTGATCATCGACACCGTGCGCAACCAGCACGACATCGAGGCCGGCAGCGACCGCCGGCTGGTCGCCATCTGCATGTTCAGCGAATATCTCTGTGGCCTCAAGCGCCTGCGCATCCCGGGTCAATGCAACGAGCCCAAACTCGATCCGCTGATCTGGCACCATCTCGGTTTCGACAAGACCGCGCTGGTCGACGTGCTCTCGGTGATCAACGACGAGGTCGACAACGCCAAACAGCTGCTGAACATGGCCCAAACCTGAGGCTTCCTTCAGAGGGGGCGCTGCCCCCTCGCGCCTTCGGCGCACACCCCCACGGCCTCGGTCGGGGTTCGCGGCCTCCGGCCGCGTTTTCTGCGGGCCTGCGGCCCATTTTCGCAGAAAACCACCCCTCGGTCGGCCGACCCGTTGATGACGATTCTTGCCGTGCGAGGGTGCTGCGCGAGCTCTGAGGGACCCGTCAAACCTAAGGCTTCCTTCAGAGCTCCAGGGCGCCCCGGCGCAGGGAGGCGGCCACCGCGCGCAAAGCGGCGAAGGCGGGGCGTCGGCGCCATCGCGCGGCGCTGTCGTCGACCAGGCCGTAGCCACGCGCGACCAGCTGCCACCAGTAAACCCGCTCGACCAGGCCGCTGTGCCAGGCCATGCGGTAATAATCGCGCAGATGGGCGGCCGCGGCATCCTCGTCGACGCATTCGGTGTCGCTGGTCGGCGCCCAGCCCTTATGCCCGCGCAAGGGCCAGTTGACCTCGGTGACCCACAGCCGATCGGCGCTGCGCGGACTCAGCGCGGTGAGCGTCGCGAGCAGCCGCAGCTTGCGCGGCAGATCGAACCAGGCCCATTGCCGCCCGGCCGGACCGCCGCGCCGATCGACGTAGAGCTGGGCGGCGACACCGTCGAGGCGGAAACGGCCTCGGTTGAGCAGGCTGCGCATGGTCGCCAGCGGCTCGAAGTCGATCACCGAGGAGCCCAGGACCAGCAGGTCGCTCCGGGCCGCGCGCAGCGTCGGTATGGCTTGGTTGAGCGCGAGCGCCTCGCCGATGCTGGCGCAGCCCCACTTCAAGCGATTGACCGCCTGCCCGATCTGGAGCGCGGTCACGTTGCGCGGCAACGCCCTGGCCAGTTCCCCGCACGCGTCCAACCACCGCTGTGGCCGGCAGACCAGCGCACGGTCCTGAACCAGCACGCCGAGTACCGGGCGCGGCGCCAGCGCCGTGATCAGAGCCAGATGCGTATCGCGCACCCGCGTATCGCCCAAGGGGATGCGCACCAGCACCTGCCGCAGGCCGAGCTCGTCGAGCAGCGCGATCTGTTCGTGGTCGCGCCCCGGTCGCGGGCTGAGCGCCACGCCGCAGAAATCCGCAGGCGTGGCGGGAGCGAAGCGCGAGGGATCGAGCGTGGGATAGCGACCGGCGACCAGCGGGGCGACCAGCGCCGCAGTGGTCAGGGTCTCAGCGTACTCGCCGAGCAGACCCGCGCGCGCGGCGCGGCGCAGGCGCGGGTCGAGGATCCGGTGCGGCTGATCGCTGCGCGCATCCCAGGGGCAGGCGAAGCAGGGGCGGCGCTTCACGCTTCCGGCCCGTCCCCGTCCGCGGGGGCGCCGGCCATCGCCAGCGCCACCACCGCGTCGGTCGCGGCGTGCAGCGCGATGGCCACGCCGTAGCCGCCGTCGAGGAATCCACGTCGCAGGACGTAACTCCGCACGAATGCCCACCAGGCGCGCAGCAGCAACAGCACCGGGCCGGCGCGCCGGCCGCGCGCGCGATAGCGCTGCGCCTTCAATCGCATGTAGCGCTGCGAGAACACCGCCGCCAGGTCGGGAAACGAGTAGTGCAGCAGGCGGCCCGGCAATACCGCACTACGGCCGACCGGCGGCACCGATTCGTGCACGTAATCGGCGGTGAAATCCGTCTGCCGGCGATCGAACAGCCGCAGCACCCGGTCGTTGCGCCACAGGCCGTGCCGGACCTCGCGCTCTGCGATGAATGTCCGGCGTCGCAGGTACCAGCAGGCGGCTGCGCGATCGGGCAGCTGCAGGGCGCGCACGGCGGCCACCGCGGTGTCGTCGAGCACCTCGTCGGCGTCGAGGGCGAGGATCCAGTCGTTGCGCGCGAGCGCGACCGCGGCGCGCTTCTGCGGTCCGTACCCATCGAAATCACGGACGTGGAAGCGGGCGCCATGAGCCCGGGCGATGGCCTCGGTCTCATCGCGCGAGCCGCTGTCCAGCACCACGATCTCGTCGCAGCAGGCCGCAGCCGCGGTGAGCACCCGGTCGAGGTGCTCCTGCGCATCGCGGGTGATCAACACGGCCGATAGCGCCGGCCGTCGTTGCGCATCGGTCTCAGTCACGCACCTGACCCCGGGCCACCAGCACCCGATCGTCCTCGTCGTCACTGGCGTAGGCGCTGAACCGGCAGCCGAGACCCTCGCTCACCGCCCAGCTGCGGAAGGCCTCCACGGTCGACCACTCCTCCTCGTGCTCCTCGCCATCCTCGGTCGTCCAACAGATCAACATCCGCCCATGCTCGGCGCAGAGACCGCGCGGTGCAACGCCGGAGTCCGGTGTCGCGCCTGCGCCAGCGCAGGCCGGTGACTGGCCGCGTCGCAGGCGCGCCGTCCCGCGCTGGCGCCCATTGCGGGCGCGGCCTATGCTCGCAACCATGAGCGTGCCGGATCGGCTGCGCAACGCGCTGGCGCTGGGGGTGGCCGCGGCCGGGATCGCCGTGGTCTTCCCCCTTGCCCCCTGGACCGCGACGGTCCAGGGCGCGCTCCCGCCCTGGCTGGCGCGCGCCCTGCTGCTCGCGGCCCTGGTCGTGGGCGCCTGGCTGCTCAGGCCACATCCGCGGTGGCTGCCGCAGACCCGCTGGGGTCTGGGCGAGGCCACCGCCCTCGCCGCCGGCCTGCTGCTGATCATGGAGCCGCTGGCCCATACCCTGGTGCTGCAGACCATTGCCTGGAAGCCGCATGCCGCCGACGCCGGCATGGTGTTCGCCGACCCCGACCATCAGCTCGAACCCGGACGGTTCCTGTGGCTGGCGATCGGCTGGGTCCTGCTGCCGGCGGCGATCGAGGAATGGTTCTTCCGTGGGCGGTTCCTGCCCTGGTTGTGCGAGCACGTCGGCCGGCCCTCAGCGATCTCGATCACCACCCTGTGTTTCGCCGCCAGCCACGGCAGCTACACCCAGACCACCGTGGCTCTGGTCCTGGGTCTGGTCCTCTGCCTGGTCCGGTTGCATACCGGCCTGCTCTACCCCTGCATCGCCGCCCACGCTTTGCACAACGCCATCTTCCTCGCGCTGGGCACGGCGCTCAGCGCCTCGTGGCTGCTGATGCTGGCCTGCTTCCTCGGCGGCGGCTTCCTCGTCGCCTTCGCGGTCTCCTATCACGACCGACCGGTGGCGCTGGGCAACCGCCGCTTCGCGCTCGGCATGGTCCTCGGCGTGGTTCTGGCCCTGGGCGCGTGGCCGGTGATCGGTCGCGCCCACGAACTCGCCTGGTGCGCCGCCGCCAGGGAGCTGGTCCTCCGGCTGCCCGGGCATCGCGAGATCGGGCGACGGCTGGTGGCGATGGATCGGCGCGGCGACCTTGGCCAACGTCGGACCGAGGTGCTGATCGAGGCCCTGGCGGAAGCCGACGCAGCACCGGCGCATCGGCGCCTCTACCTGGTGGGGCTGCTCGAACCCGCCGCGCTGCCGCGGGTGCTGCGCAGCAGCGACACCGACGCCCAACTCGCCGCCGCGCTCGATCTCGCCGCCGACGGCAGCCCGCGGGCGCGGACAGCGGTGTACCAGTTGTGCCGGCTGCGGCCGCCGTTGTTCGCCGAGGTGATGCGCCTGCTCGGCCCGGAGCTCGCCACGCTCTGGCCATGGGAGACCTGGCACAAGCGCGTGGTCGGGCTGATCGCGCTCCAGCGCGGCCACCGGCGGATCCAGTCGTTGCGCATGCTGCTCGCCGGCCACCTGTACCCCGATTGCCAGCCCGGCCCGGCGCTGCTGCGCATGCCCGCCGCGAGCATCACCCCCCGGCTGCGCTACATCATGCGCATGCACCTGCAGGACTTCGACATCCTGCTCGAGGAGCTCGCGCGCGAGGATCCGGCCCTGGCGGCCGCCTGGCGTGGTGCCTGAGGCTCAGCCGCCGAGCAGGGCGCGTTCGGCCGCCTGGTTCCAGTTGCCGTTGTCCAGCGCGGCGGCCGCCGCAGGGCAGCGCTCGCCGAGTTCCTCGAGGGTGGTCAGGGGGAAATCACCAAGCTCGGGGTAGACCAGGATCTTGCCGGAGATCGCGCCGGCATCGACCGCGCGCAGGCCGTCGATGGCCCCGCCCATGCCGCTGACCGCGCCGACGGAGAGGTCGGTGTCCAGCTCGCCAGCGGCGACCTTGTTCAGCACCGCGTGGATGTCCTCCATGGTGCTGCCCGAGGTGCCGATGAAGTACAGGCCCTTCTCGACGTAGGCGTCGAGATCGACCGCCTGATGCACGTCGGCCGGGATACCAGCGAAGATGTTGATCAGCGCGCCGGGGTTGGCCTCGCGCACCGCCGCGGCCACCAGCGCGCCGACGGGGACCATGATCATGACGTAGTCGGCCGGCGCCTGCGGCGACTCGGAGCGCGGATCGTACAGGTGCAGCGGCACCTGCTTGCGCGCGGAGAGCGGCTCGGCCTTGCGCGCGAGCACCGCCAGCCGGTCGGCGGCCATGTCTGCACCCTCGACCGCGACATCGCCCAGGCCGAGCGAGAGCACCCGGATCACCGCCATGCTGCCCATCGGCCCGGCGGCGCCGACCACGTGCACCCGGTCGCCGGGGCGGACCTCGCCGGTGGCCGGGATCCGCGCCAGAGCCTTGGCGAAACTGGTGCCGGGGTAGCCGGCCACGCGGATATTGCCGTAGTGGACCCGGCCCACCGGCAGCGCCACCTCGCGCTCGAAGCGCATGCCGCCGGTGGCGATCAGTGCCAGGCCGTTCTTGGCCAGCAGCGGCAGCACCTGCTCGAACAGCTCGGCGTCGGCGCCCGCGAACAGGAGGTCGTCGACCGACTCGGGCGTCAGCTCGTCGAGCCGCACCGCCTCGAAGCTCTCCGGCACCTGTTCCTCGCCGTCGCTGAGATAGAGCCGGCGGGCGCAGGCGCTCAGATCGAGCCCGTCGGAGACGGCCTCGGCGCCATCGCTGCGTACCAGCAGCAACGTGCCGCCCGGCTGCAGCGCGTCGCGCTCGGGGTGGATGAAGGCATCCTCGACGCAGGCCCAGGGCTCGACCAGCGCGGTGGCGCTCGCGCTGCGGTCGCTGCCCGCTGGCAGGAGGTAGCTGGTGCCGTCGCTGGCGACGGTCACGCGCTCGTCGAGCAGGACGTACTCCTGCAGCCCGCCTTCGAAATCGTAACCGAAGGCACCGTTCGAGCGGTCGGTCTTCAACTCGCGCCAATCGGCCTGGACCAGATACCGCTGTCCCACCTGCACCGAGGTGACCTGTTCGCCCGCAGCGACGATCTCGATCACCACCTCGTGGCCGGGCACGGTCGGCTTATCGCCGGGCACATAGGAGGGCAGCGCCTCGAGTACGCCCTGATCGATCCCGGCGACCACCGGCCCCTTGCGCACGTGCTGATCGAACTGATGCAACAGCTTCATGTCCGAGAAGCACAGGCCAACACAACACACCCGACCGAGGATCTGCCGCTCGCCGGGCGCCGGAATCGGCTTGGCGCGGTTGAGTTCGAGCGCGTCGGGGCCGACGAGCTGGACTGCGGTCTGGGTCTGATCAGGCATGGCCGGAGGCTAGCCGCGAGCCCCGGCGGCACAAGCACAGGCGGAACGGAGCGCCGTCAGCCGGCGTCTTCCTCCATCACCCGCAGCTTGTTGTACAGCGTGGTGCGGTTGATCCCGAGCATGTCGGCGGCCTTGCTCTTCTGACCGCCGGCCTCGTCGAGCGCGGCGGCGATCACGGTGTGCTCGATGCGTTCGAGGTTACGCTCGCCGGGCGGGATCACGATCGCGCCCTCGGGCAGGGCGGGGGCCGATTCCTCGCTCGGCGGACGCAGCAGTTCCTCGTCGAGCACCAGATCCTCGAGCGCGATCTGCTCGCTGGCCGCGGCGATGATCCCGCGCTCGACCGCGTTGGCCAGTTCGCGCACGTTGCCGGGCCAGGCGTAGGCGCGCATCGCCTCGCGCGCGTCGGGGGCGAGGTCGATCCCCTCGCGGCCGAGCTCGGTTCGCAGGTGCGCGAGCAGGTGGTCTGCCAACGGCAGGATGTCATCGGGGCGTTCGCGCAGCGGCGGCACCGGGATCGGCACCACCCGCAGACGGTAGTAGAGATCCTGACGGAAACGCCCCGCCTGGACCTCGCGCCGGAGATCGCGGTTGGTCGCCGCGACCACCCGCACGTCGACCTGTTGGTCCTGGAGTCCGCCGACGCGGCGGAACCGCCGTTCTTGCAGCACGCGCAACAACTTGGTCTGCAGGTTGAGCGGCATTTCGCCGACCTCGTCGAGGAACAGCGTGCCGCCGTCGGCGGCCTCGATCAGACCGGCCTTGCCGCGCTCGTCGGCACCGGTGAAGGCGCCCTTCTCGTAGCCGAACAATTCGGCTTCGAGCAGGTGCTCCGACAATGCCGCGCAATTGATGGCGATGAAGGCTTTGCCGCTGCGACTGGAGCGATCGTGGATCGCCCTGGCCACCAGCTCCTTGCCCACGCCGCTCTCGCCCTGGATCAGCACGGTGGTCGCGGGCACCGCCGCCACCCGGCGCACCAGTTGCAGCACCCGTTTCATCGCGCCGCTGCGGGCGACGACCTGGGTCCGACCCGCGCTGCGGCCGGAGAGCCGCGCGACCTGCCGCCCCAGGCGCTGCTTCTCGAGCAGCATCCCGACCGAGTGGCGCAGCCGCTCCAGCTTGAATGGTTTCTCGACGAAATCGGCGATGCCCTGCTTGAGCGCGTCGACCGCCATGTCGACCGAGCCGTGACCGGTGAGCAACAGGATCGGCAACTCGGGGTCGATCGCGACCATCTGCCCGACCGCTTCGATGCCGTTGCCATCGGGCAGGCGCTGATCGAGGATCACCAGGTCGGGGTAGTCCTCGCGCAGTCGATCGATGCCGGCGGCGATGGTCTCGGCCTCGACCACCCGCTGATCGGGGAAGGCCCGGACGATCGCACGGCGGATCGCCTGTTCGTCGTCGATCACCAGGATGGTATCGCTCATGCCACGTCCACGCCACGCCGCGCGCCGGAAAACACATCCAGGGACCTGTTCATATCCGCTCCATCGTCTGGGCTCGACTGCTGCCGCTCGCTGCACGCTGTCTTAGTGCCTCGATTGTTTGTGACAGCGACAAAAAACAACGTTTTGAAAGCGGCGCTGTCACAAGCTGTCGAGGCACAGGGGGTTCGGGGGACGAAGTCCCCTGATGAAAGAGCAGAAAGGTGGGCCGGAGCCCTATGCTCGCAACCCTTGGGTTGTGGGCGGAGGCCCACCTTGGCTGGGCGCGGGCCGACATCAATTGGCGCTGCGCCAACCGGGCCGCGGCGGTGCGTCAGGGGATGTCGGCCAGACGCCGGGGATCCGGCCCCTCGCCCAGCCAACCGTC